>DATFMO010000660.1:0-3615 GCA_035266925.1 Sunxiuqinia sp.
CCGTTTGTTGGGTGCTCACTTTTTCACCACTTATACCGGTGGAAATGCCGTTATGTACCAGCATATCTTCTGGACATTCGGACACCCTGAGGTTTATATCCTGGCATTACCGGGTTTTGCAATTATTTCTGAAGTAATACCGGTTTTTTCGCGAAAGCCGATTTTTGGATATTCGTTTGTGGCGGCTTCAACTGTTGCTATAGCTTTATTGTCGTTTGGTGTTTGGGCTCACCACATGTTTGCAACAGGACTGGGAACAGCCTTCAACGCATTCTTTGCGGCAACCAGTATGTTGATTGCTGTGCCAACGGGAGTAAAAGTATTTAACTGGTCGGCGACGATGTGGGGTGGAAAGGTTTACCTGAAAACACCCATGTTGTTTGCACTGGCGTTCCTGATCGACTTCACCATTGGTGGATTGACAGGCGTTGGATTTGCTATCGTTCCTGCCGACTGGCGTTTGACAGATACCTATTTCGTAGTGGCACATATTCACTACGTATTGATTGGAGGAGTAATTCATGCAGGTATTGCCGGTATTTATTATTGGTTCCCTAAAATGACGGGCAAAATGCTGAATGAAAAGATTGGAAAGTGGCATTTCTGGCTGTTCTTCATCGGGTTTAATGCAACATTCTTTGTATTCCACTTTATGGGTATGTTAGGTATGCCACGTCGGGTATTTACCTATCCAAACTTACCTTACCTGGGGACCCTGAATTTGATTTCAACAGTCAGTGCTGCAGTCTTCGGATTTTCGTTCCTGCTGTTTGTATACAATATCTTTTACAGTTTGAAGAAAGGTGAAAAAGCAGGAGACAATCCATGGAAAGCTTGGACACTGGAATGGTATACGTCATCACCACCCCCACTGAAGAGTTTTGATACCGTGCCTGAAGTTCGCAGTGCACGTCCACTTTGGGATATGGAACATCCTGAAGATCCTGATTGGAAAAGAGGTCGGAAACAAAAAGAAAAATAGAGTATGAGCACGACGAATAGCACGACAAAAGCAATGAGCAAGAATAAAATCATGATGCTACTTTTTGTGGCTTCTGAATCATTTTTCTTCTTGACGCTGATTATTTCCTACGTATTTTACAGTCATCCGGGAGGACACTTGTCGGAGACTGCACAATATTTGAATGTTAAAAAGACTTCCATTTTTACATTTTTCCTGCTGGCCAGTAGTTTGACAATTGAGTTTGCCGACAAGAAGTTGAAGAATGGAAATCGGAAGGGAATGCTGACTTGGCTGGGAATTTCAATCTTGTTTGGAGCAATCTTCCTGGTCGGTCAGGGATTTGAATACATTGAACTAATCGAGCAAAAAGTGACTATCAGCACCAACGTGTTTGGGTCAGCTTTTTTCACACTTACCGGGTTTCACGGATTCCACGTGTTTGTTGGGTTGGTTGTTCTTTTGATCTTAGGTAACATGGTTCGATCAAAAAAATATCAGTCGATCGAATATGATGCTTTTAACACCGCAATTATCTATTGGCACTTTGTTGATGCGGTATGGGTAGTAGTATTTTCAGTTGTTTATATAGGAGCAATAATATGACAATAGTAGAATTTTTAACAAGTTATTGGCATTTTGATGCCGTTCCTGTTTTTTTAGCCGTCGCATTGATCGCTTTTCAGCTGATCACCAATAAGAACGGTTCGAAACATAAAAACAGGGTATTCTTTTTGGGTGTAGCAACCATGTTGCTGGTTACCATCTCTCCATTGGCATACTTGGGAATGGGATACCTGTTCAGCGCTCATATGGTGGAAAGCATTGTTTTATTGTTGGTTGTTCCATCGATGTTGCTGAACGGACTCAATGAAAAAGTGGGCGAAGCAATACACCAGTCATGGTTCGGAAAAGTTGGCGATCGTTTGTTTTCCGTTCCGGTAGCCTGGATGATTGGAGTAGGGACCATGTATTTCTGGCACATTCCTGCTGTTTTCGAGGCGATGAAAATGTCTCATCTGCTACACGAAGTTCACTTATTATCACTATTGGTTGGTGGTTTGATCTTCAAATGGCCGGTTTTCTCGCCAGTTGAATGGAAAAAGCTGTCGCCGATGCAATCAGCAATTTATTTGTTTATAGCCTGTGTTGGTTGTACGGTACTGGGAATTTTTATCGCCTTTGGACCAGCCGATGTATTTACACCATTTTTCCACGGTGGAAATGCTGCTATCTGGAGCATGGTGCGTAACGGTTGGGGAATTTCCTCTGTCGTTGATCAGCAAGCTGCTGGCCTTATCATGTGGGTTCCTGCCTGTATGATTTACATCACTAATGTATTGACTGTACTTTCAGCCTATCTGAACAGTCCTTATGTTGAAGCAGAAGAAATTTAAAAACTAAATACCAGATCATGGATTCTGATACTAAAAAAGAAGTTCAATCAACAGATTATCCACTGCATAAAGCAGACCCGGAAATCATTCCCGAGCCAACGATTTGGCCGATTGGATTGGCTTTTGGGGCTTTATTTGTGTTTTGGGGGTTTGTAGCCTCACTGGGACTTACCATCGCAGGAATAATAATCACAATTGTTTCACTAGCAGGCTGGATAGCCGATTTAAAACCAGAATAGTTCGATGGAGGATAAGAAAGTAATTAAACGACGCTCGTTTATCATGAAAGTCCTTTGGGGCTTCAGTGCTATCATTGGGTTACTAACTGTAATACCGGTAGTGGGTGCTCTTTTTGCACCTTTATTCCGGAAAACACCACAAGCGTGGCGGATTGTTGGAAACATTGATGATTTTGAAGTAGGAAAAACCGTGTTGGTTAAGTACGAAAATGCCAACCCACTGCCTTGGTCAGGATTGTCATCTGAATCCGCGTCGTGGTTACATCGGGAGTCGAAGGACAAGTTTATTGCTTTTGCGATCAACTGCACACACCTTGGATGTCCGGTACGCTGGATGCCAGATGCTGAAATTTTCCTTTGTCCCTGCCATGGTGGTGTGTACAATAAAGATGGTTCTTATGCCGCTGGACCTCCACCTCACGGTCTGAACAAATATCCTGTTCGAATCAAAGGCAACAAAGTGGAGATTCAAACTAGTCCGGTACCAATTACAAATCTGGGATAATATGAAGAAAAAACTAAGACAATTTTGGGAATGGTTTGATGATCGATCGGGGATTTCCGATGCCCTATTGCCCCCAATGAAACACCTGGTTCCTGAAGGTGCAAAATGGGCCTATGTTTTTGGTAGTGCCACCCTGTTTTGCTTCATGCTTCAGGTGATTACCGGTGTTGCCTTGGCATTGCTTTATCAGCCAACCACAAATAGCGCATACGAGTCATTAAAATACATTACAAATGATGTTCCTCTTGGAAATATCCTGAGGGGAATTCACTACTTCGGAGCATCAGGTATGATTATTTTAGTCGGGTTACACATGATCCGTACTTACCTGTTTGCAGCTTACAAATATCCACGTGAAATGAGCTGGATCTCCGGTGTTTTCCTGTTGTTGTTAACCATTGGAATGGGATTTACCGGCCAGTTGCTACGTTTTGACAGCGGTGGTATTTGGGGAGTTGTCGTTGCAGCTCAGGAAGCCGGACGTCTACCTGGACTCGGTACATTTGTTGCCCG
>DATFMO010000661.1:0-3846 GCA_035266925.1 Sunxiuqinia sp.
CCCCATTACAGCCGATAGTGAAATTAAAACTTTTGGAGGAACTATCAATTCATCGGCAGATGATTTTGGCCTAGTGGTGCATCCCAATCAACGATCGGCATATTTTGCCTCAAACAGGCCGGGTGGGCAAGGCGACGATGATATTTATTACCTGAAGATGAAGGAATTCATGTTCAACGTAGTGACGATGTCTAACTACACGAAACGCGCTGTGGCCGGTGCTAACGTGAACATTGTAGATGAAAGCGGAAATGTTGCCGCAACTGGTAAAACCGACGAATCAGGTAAGTTAGCTGTAAAACTTGATGTAGATAAGAAATACACGCTGATTGCGTCGCTTGATAACTACAACGAGAAGGTCATTGATCTGGATATGACAGATCAGGGTGATTTCGTGGATAAAGACTACAAAGTATACATGGATCCGATCTTCAGGTTTAAAGGCGATGTGGTTGACATCCTGGGTAATGTACCAATCCCGGATGCCTTGATTACAATTAACAACGGAACTAAAACGGACTCAATTTATGCCGACTACCAGGGTAAGTTTAATTACAATGTTGTACCGGGTAATGAATATAAGGTGAATGTTAGTGCATACAATTTCTTCGAAACTGATTTGTCATTCAATACAACGGGAATGAAACCTGGTGTTATTGACTACCTGGTGCAGTTGAATTCATTGGATGTTGGTTCTCGAATCGAATTGAAGAACATTTACTATGACCTCGACAAAGCAAATATTCGTCCGGATGCAGCCAGGGAGTTGGATAAACTTGTGGCTGTCATGAAGGAATATCCAGACTTGCAGATTCGTTTGGAATCGCATACTGACTCCAGAGGTAGTGACGAGTATAACATGGAATTGTCTAACCGTCGTGCCCAATCGGCCTATGACTACCTGATCTCAAAAGGTATTGACGGAGACCGTATCGAACATGTTGGTCTGGGTGAATCTCAGCCGGTTAACAAATGTGGTAATGGAGTACCGTGTACCGAAGAAGAATACGCTAAAAACAGGCGGACGGTATTTGAAATTATGAAAGCTAAAGTGACTAGAAGAAGTAAGGGTAACATTTTCTACTTCTAGTAGAATTCTCGTAACACTTACGTTACAATACCGATTTTCAGTAAAAGGCGGGTTGAAGTTTTTCAACCCGCTTTTGTTTTACTTACTTTTAAACGATGAATAGCGGCGTAGAAAATGCCCCGATAGGAATGATCGTTTAATCCTGAAAATCAAGGAAGCAACGGCAGGCGAAGCATTATTTTGTTGGGACGCAATAGTCAACTTAGCAAAATACCATCGAATTGCTGTGGATTTCTAATGTAAATCTAAGTTGAATTTCTACGAATGTTTCATAGCCAACCTGGAAGTTCCGTTTGAAAATGAACAACTGAAGAATTTAGATTGACCGTTGTGATTCCATCGGAATGAAATCATCTTATTGGCTTGTAGTTTCAGCAATTTTTAGGATCCCAATGATCCGGAATGTCGAAATTTAACTTTAAGAATGGACGAACCTAAAATTCAGTTAAGCCCGTTTTTATTCGGAAATAATTCCCATCTTTTTCATCAGGAAATTAGCATTCATGGTTGTTGTAACGCCGTCAGTTAATCGGTAATCAAAGACTAAATCGTCGCCTGACAATTGGATTTCAAAACATTTGTTGGTGATTTTATGGGGGTGTTTTTCGGCTAGTGAAGTCAATTTTAGGTCGTGCGTGGCAACCATTCCAACAGCATGCAAGGAGAGCAGTTGATCAATCAATTTCATGGATCCCGAAAGTTTGTCTTCCGAGTTGGTCCCTTTCAGCATTTCATCAATAATGACAAACACTTCGTTTCCCGATTTAATGGTGTCCAGAATTGCTTTTAAGCGTTGTAATTCGGCAAAAAAGTAGGACTCATCATTTTGCAAGTTGTCTGTCGTTCGCATGTTGGTGAAAAGTTGAACAGGCTTTAAACTGAGCCAGCTGGCACAAGCCCGACAGCCATTCATTGCCAGGATCATGTTCACGCCAACAGTGCGTAAAAAGGTACTTTTCCCAGCCATGTTGGCACCTGTGATGATGGCAATTTGCCCCAGACCATCCAGGTGAAAATCGTTGCCAATATTTTTTGCAGATTTGATCAATGGGTGTTTCAGATCGTTTGCTGTCAGATGAAATTCGCGGTCTTCAACTTTGGGAAGTGTCCAGTCCGGCTGGTTATGATTTAGATTCGCCAGGCTTGAAAGCGCATCAAATTCAGCCATCACATCAAACCATTGATGAACGCTGTCTTGATAGTTTAGTTGCCATTGATTTAATTGATAAACACAAATCAAATCCCAGGCAATCAGCGGCTCAAATAGCATTGCAAACACGAGATTGCCACGGTAGTCGAATCGGGCCATTGCTTGTCGTAATTCCCCGATAATTAGACTGGCCGTTTTATCGTGTGTAAGAAGTTGTTGTTTCAATGCTTTTAGCTGATCCGACTCAAATTCTTTTTCCTCAATTTGTTGAAGAATTTCTTTGTATTTGTGAAGCATATTGGATTGGTTGCCAAATCCTTGGTAAAACCGGGTAATTATTTTTCGGTATGAATACATGACGGCACCGTTCAATGAAACGGCTACCAGGAAATAGCCCCATGGAAGAATATTCAATGCTGAAAGCAGTAAACAACTCAAACTAATTATTGGAAGCAGAATGACTTGCCAACGAAGCTTTTGTGCATTTGGAAATGCTTCATTTTTGGAGATCGTTCGAATTAGCTTCAAATCCTGCTCATCATCTGATTTTCCTCTGGCAGCAAAAAACTGGCGCCACCGGGTATATTTTGCCAGTTCAAGGAGCGCTTTCTGCCTGCTTTTTATTTGTTCTGTTTTGGTCAGCGGATGAATTAAATAGTCAGCCAGTTTTTTTCCCCCCAATTGGGTCACCGTGCGGTTGATCATCTGGAAAACAGAGCCTGCTCCAAAAATGTCAAGGTCGAAGGTGAAAGGATGATGTGGGTCAATAAATTCCCGTCCATCATCAAACGGACTGTAATCTTCCTGCAAGGCTTGTATTTCTTTCTGATTAATGTCAATCAAATTGGTATTAAACGTTTTCTCTTTTTCTTTTTTTTGGAACAACCTGATCCAGTAAAAAAACAAAATGGTGCTACTAATCGCAATAGGGTAGGCGATCAACGGATGGTTTTTGGCCAGGTAGATCAAGGAAAGCACAACGGCGAGGAATGCCACTAAACGTAAATAGGCAAGTTGCCGGATTTTCTTTTTAGTCGCGGCCAGTCGTTTTTGGTCATGCGAACGGTACTTGTTGTATTCCTGTAGTAGTTGTTGATTCATGTTAAATGATGTGATGGCTTTGCAACTGCCAGACAGCGATGAAAACCGTGGACACAAATAGGACAAAAATCAGGATGATCGTCAGGCTTTCGCGATTGTCCAGTCCCGTATCTTCGAGTTTGGGAAGTTTAAGTAGAAAGAATTGTTTTTCGGCCAATGTCAGCAGCTTGTACATGAAATGGCCGATCAACATTCCCACGATCATGCCCGTTAAAATGTCAAATGGATAATGAACGCCAATATAAATGCGTGTGTAGCTCACTAACGTTGCCCAAAAAAAGATCAGTATTGAATAGCGAATATTTTTGAATAACCTTGTGGTGAAAAGTGCAACGGCAAACGTGTTGGTGGCATGTGACGAAAAGAAACTGTACAATCCGCCTTTTTTGTAGACATTGTGCACCATACTTTGTATTGCAGGATCGTGAGTCGGCCGCAGTCGTTTAGCCATTTCTTTTGCCAAACCCGAAAATTGATCGGCAACAACTAGGGCCAGCCCCAGAAT
>DATFMO010000662.1:0-3205 GCA_035266925.1 Sunxiuqinia sp.
AGCTCTGTGAAATTTATATTGGTAAGCCTTTTGATACCGGTTACAATGGGCATATGTCGGTCGATGAGTTAAGAACAGCGGTCAAATGGTGCAACGAACATTTTCATTTCATCATGCCGGATGATGAAACAGACCAAACGCTTGATAATATATTACTACTAGCAAGAGCGAGCATTTACAAAGATGGTGTCCATGGTATTTTAATTGATCCATGGAACGAGATAGAACACGACATGGGGAGGCAATCAGAAACCGTTTATGTGTCAAAAGCACTAACAAAGATAAGAAAGTTTTGTAGGGTTAATGATGTCCACATCTGGCTGGTTGCTCATCCAACAAAAATACAGAAAAACAAGGACGGGAAATACCCGAAGCCAAATCTCTACGATATTTCAGGCAGCGCTCATTTTTACAACAAGACAGATAATGGTATCATTGTTTACAGGGATTTTAAAGAGGGAACAACTGAGATCAATGTCCCAAAAATCAGGTTCAAAGAGATTGGCAAACCAGGAAAGGCAACTCTTATTTTTGATGCAGCAAATGGCAGGTATAATGAAAAATAAAATTAGAATATTTTTAAAAATAGCAATAATCGAAAATCATGAGTTAATACCTGATAAAGTTATTTTCGTACTGTTTAAACTATTAAAACTAAAACATATTTAAAATGAAAATCCTATATGTCGTTGATGCTAAATCAAAGATCAGGGTGATCAAAAAAAAGTTGCCGCTTCCTGAACTGTATGCCAATGAAACAGAACTTAAGAAAGCGGCTGCTGATTTACTTGAAAAAATACCCAGGTGTGAACTGTTTAAAACGGATAATGCAGCGCTTAGAATACGTGGCGGGATTAAAGCAAAAAGCAGGGAACCAGGAATGTCAGACCAACATCTTTGTATCAATGGATTTTTTGTCGCTCTTGAAGCAAAAATGCCTGGGAAAGATCTTGAAAAAAAATTAAAACAACCGGAATATAGAGATAAAGTACGTCGTGGTGGTGGGATACATATCACGTACCATTCCATTTTTGAACTCACAGAAGAGCTCAAAAAATATAGATTGTTACCCAAAACATTTGAATTAACATGAGAAAACAATCAACAAAAGCCTTCAGGCTAAAATGCGCGAAACAAGCCGTCGAAGCTTATGGAAAAGGAACTGCCTACACTGCAACCGCAAGCAAGCTAGGGGTCAGCATAAAAACCTTATGGTCTTGGGTCAGACAATATAAAAACGGTGAATTGACAGATGGCGGAGATCGACAAGCAGATTTCTCAAAACATGAAATTCCAAAATCTCTAATTGAGGATATGACAGAAAATTTCAATGCTGTCGGGTCCGTTAAGGTGGAAATGATTGATGTACTGCTATTTTCTGAAACAGTTGAAAACAGCATAAAAGTTTCAGTTGAAAAACCAGACATTGAAGATTTTGAGGATTTTAGCCTTGAGCTTGAAAAGCGTATTTTAGAAAAACTTGAATGGTGTTTTAGAGTGAAGGGGTTTAAATTCAATGGATAAGGAATATTACAAGGCGATGACTGATCAATGCGCGCAGTTCATCGAAGACGAATGGACGGACGCGGACCAGGCAGAAATAAAAAATGCAACGATTGAAAAAAGAAAGGTGTTCCTAAAGCATTGGTTTACATGCTCTTTTTGCCATGTCCAGATTGAAAAGTGTCATGTTTTTAATAAAAAATTGTCTTTGGAATAAAAAATTTACTTGCCAACTTAAAAAATATCGTTCACGGTTGAATAAATTATGAAAAGAATCGTTTGGATAGTGACAAAAAGTTTATTTTTAACGCTTCGGGCGATTCTTCTGAAAGGTGACATCAAGGACACATTGATCCTTGCTGGAACCGCACTGATTGGTGTTGGTATTTACCAACGATTTGGACTGTGGTTATCTCTCATAGTCTGCGGTCTAATTTTTCTAGCCTTTGGAATTGCCATGTTGATTAAAACGGATGGGGATATTCGCTAGTGGATTTCAACCTAAAAATCTGACGATTGATGAAGTCGGCAAGCGCCTTTTAGAAATTTATGGCGGAGGTTCGACCGCTTCCGGTGTTACGGTGACATCTGAATCCGCCATGCGTTTGCTGACTGTGCAGAATTGCGTTAGAATGCGAGCTTCCACACTATCCCGCCTCCCCTGCCACATTATGCGGCAAATTGACCGCCTCAAAGAAAAAGCGACTGATTTTTATCTCTACGACCTTCTCCTGCATCAACCCAATTCCTGGATGACAGCACCAGAATTCTGGGCAATGGCCGAGGCTCACGTTTCGCTTAGAGGAAATTTTGTTGCCTACAAATCCCAGCTGCCGGGCAGACCGATTCGTGAACTACTACCCATCAATCCCGATAGCATCCAATCTATTGAACAAAAAGAAGATTATCGGATTGAATACAAAATTAAGTTAAAAAACGGATTTGAAAAAACGTTAACGAACAAAGATGTTTTCCATCTCAAATCGTTATCACTTGATGGCGTGGTTGGGCTTAACCCGATTCAATATGCGCGGGAGTCGATAGGCAAAGGCCTGGCAAGCATCGACCACATTAGTAAATGGTTCTCCAAAGGCGTGCATCCTAGTGCCGTGATCCAGCATCCCCTGCAATTGTCATCGCCAAAACACGCAGAACTAAGAGAAGAATTAAAAAAGAAATATGAAGGCTTGGGGAATGATTGGGAATTCATGCTAATCGATGAAGCAATGAAAATCGATTTTCCTGAGATAAAATTGGTCGATCAGCAATATCTGGAACAAATGAAATTGGATGAGGCTCAGATTTGTGGCTTGTTTCGAGTGCCGTTAATGTTGGTCAACGCTGGAGACAAGGCACCGACCTACGCAAGCGCAGAACAATTTATGCTTTTTTATGCTGTATTTTCAATCGATTCTGTCTTATATGAATCGGCAATCAGGCGGGATCTGCTAACCGATGAAGAGCGGAAAGAATATTTTGCAAAGTTCAACGTAGACGCTCTATTGCGCGGGGATTTTCAAACCAGGATGGAAGGGTACAAAAATGCGATAAACTGTGAAATGATTAACCCGAATGAAGCTCGGGAAAAAGAGGATATGAATCCGTATTCTGGAGGTGAAATTTACAGGACTCGAACATCAACAACAAAAGAGCCGGATACCAAGGCAAAACAATCCCGGGGAGCGGAAAAAGAATGAACCTA
>DATFMO010000663.1:0-2375 GCA_035266925.1 Sunxiuqinia sp.
TCTGCCATTGACACCAAAATTACGAACCTCCCAACCGTCGCCCAGCATACGACCGAGCTGTGTTGGATAGGAATTCAACGGACGGTTTTTGATAATGTATCCGTAAGTGATGCTGTTGCCAATGCAGGCCACTTTGATGGGGTTTTGATACCTGGATTGATCGATGGACTGTGCATTCCCCAAATAAATGGAAAACACCAAAAGGTAAGCAAGAAAATATTTCATTTGTTTAGGAATTTTAGTTGTTTAAAGATAGTGGAGAATTGCTATTTGTTTGTAGTATCCTGGAATTCTTTTGGGACTTTTTGACAAACTCCACCTTTGCATGAACAAGCTTTCTTTTTTCATGTTAATAGGACAAAACTTTATATTGAGAGATGGCAGACACAAAGGAGAAAAGGGAACGGTTGCCTCGTTGGATGAAATCGCAATTGCCAAGCGGGGAGAACTATTCGAAGGTAAAACGCTTAATTGCCGAACACAACTTAAACACCATATGTACGAGCGGAAATTGCCCCAATAAGGGTGAATGCTGGAACGCCGGAACAGCCAGCTTTATGATTTTGGGTGACAAATGTACCCGGAACTGCCGCTTTTGTTACGTGAAAAACCTGATTCCTGATCCGGTGGATTGGGAAGAGCCAATGCACCTGGCAGAAACCATCAAAACATTGGGGCTGAAGCACTGCGTGATTACTTCGGTGGACCGCGATGACTTGCCGGACGGAGGTGCCAAATTCTGGGCAACGACCATTCGTTCCATCAAAAAATTGAATCCAGATACCACAATGGAAACCTTGATTCCGGATTTCAATGCGAAAAAGGAATTGGTGCAACAGGTGATCGATGCCAAGCCGGAAGTGATTTCACACAACCTGGAAACCGTGCGTCGTCTGACACCAAAAATTCGCAGCACAGCCCGCTACGATCGCAGTTTGAAAGTGATTTCATACATTGCCGAAGCTGGTATCGTGCCAAAATCTGGCATCATGCTGGGGCTGGGCGAACGTCCGGAGGAAGTGCTGGAAACGATGGATGACTTGAAGGCAGCCGGCTGCAAAGTGCTCACATTGGGACAATACCTCCAACCCGATCCACACCTGATGAAAGTGGAAGAATACATTACCCCTGAACAATTCAGTATTTATAGAAAAGAAGCTTATAAACGTGGTTTCCGGTATGTAGAGAGCAGTCCGCTGGTTCGCTCTTCCTATCATGCCGAAAGACACGTAAATGCCTAGAAAAGTTAGCAGTGGCAGTCAAAGTTGTCAGTTTTGAACTGGATACTGAGACTGATTACTGTGACTTTGAAATAGCGATTTATGGAAACAAAATTACACCAGGTTCTCGGGATTGAAACGTTGACACCTGAAACATTCCTCATTCATATAGACCGTCAGGATTTTGATTTTAAACCGGGTCAGTATGCTGTTCTTCGGAATCCTGAAACAGGCGAAGGGCGCGAGTATTCAATTTACAGTTCGAATCATGACGACCGCCTTTCCTTTTTGGTTCGCGAAATTGCGGATGGCGAATTTTCCCGCTACCTGAAACATCTGAAAGTAGGCAGTTCAATTGCCATCGAAGGGCCACGTGGCTTTTTCATTTTAGATGAAAAATCAGAAAATGGTCATCCCATTCTTTTTATTGCAACAGGAACCGGAATCTCTCCGTTTCATTGTTTCGTGCAGAGTTTTGATAAGCTTAATTACAAGGTATTACACGGAGTTCATTTTGCTGATGAAGCTTATGGACTGGACGCTTTTGACCGAAAAAATGTTTGTTTGTGCACCAGCCGGGAAGAGAAAGGCGACTATTTTGGACGGGTGACCTATCATTTGAAAGAGCATCCGGTTGAGAAGGACACCATTTGTTATCTCTGTGGTAATTCGGATATGATTGAAGAAGTCACCGATTTGCTGGAAGGCTTTGGTGTTGAACCGGAAAATATTCGCACCGAAATTTTCTTTTAATGCTGTAAAAGTCTTTTGAAGGCGCTATGCAGCTCACACATTTTGCTGGTTGACTCTTGAAATTTGATGTGAAGTTTTTCGAAATCCGCTAAGCTTCATGAACACGACAGAAAGTTCCCGGAGGGAACAAATAAGAATAGCCCCGGATGGAGCGAAGTGGAATCCAGGGTGAAAAGAGTAAAAAACTAAAAAGGCGCAACTGCTTTGTCTTGAAATGCGAAAACGTTGCATGCGCCGCATTAAAAGTCGCATGGCCTTAAAAGCACTTTAAAAGACGCTCTTTGTGGCCAGAAGATTGTTAGGGGAAAATATAATTGCCACGAAAGCACCAAATCACCAAATCACAAAGGATTCACGAAGAGATGGTTCATTATGACAATGTTTCCTATTTTTGTTTTCCTA
>DATFMO010000664.1:0-5006 GCA_035266925.1 Sunxiuqinia sp.
GACATTCACAAACAAGCCAAAAAGCTGGTGGATATTTATGAGCAAGTCGTTCAGAAAAAATAATGTCGTTAGGTGATCAGGGTAAGGTCACGACATGTCGTGACCTTACGGTTAAAAGATAGAATTTATTGTAAGAACAAACGAATTATCATGTTTGAAGTTAAGGCAATTACAAAAAGTTTTCAGTCAGGTTCCGGCGAAACCCGGATCATATTGGATGAATTGAACTTAACGGTTCAGGAAGGTGAAAGTGTGGCCATCGTTGGACCTTCCGGTTCGGGAAAAACAACGCTGCTCAATATGCTTGGGGCACTGGACAAGCCTGATTCAGGGGATATTCTGTTGGATGATGAATCTGTTTTTAGTAAAAATGAAAAAGAACTGGCTGAATTTCGGAACCGTTCGATTGGTTTTGTTTATCAGATGCATCATTTGTTACCACACTTAAATTTGTTGGAAAACGTGTTGATGCCAGTTGTTGCTCAGCAATCCAAAGTAGATGGAAAATCACAGCAACGAGCAGATACATTGATTGATAAGCTTGGTATTGGCCAGTTGAAGTTGCAAAAGCCCGGGCAGCTTTCCGGGGGAGAATGTCAGCGGACAGCCGTCGCACGGGCATTGATTAACCAACCCAAAATATTATTGGCAGATGAGCCGACCGGGGCGCTGGATCAACATTCGTCAGATCAATTGGCCGATTTATTACTGCAACTGAATAAAGCGGAAAATGTGAGTTTAATTGTGGTGACCCATTCGATGGCGCTGGCCTCGAAGATGAATAAAGTTTATCAATTGGAAGATGGAAAATTGAAACTCACAACAGCATGAATTCATTTCGATACGCAATAAGGTCCTTTTTTCATTTCTGGAAACTCAACCTGACGATCATTTTTGGGGTAGCGTTGAGTACAGCTATTTTGCTTGGAGCTTTTGTTATTGGTGATACGGTTTCGTACAGTTTGAAGCAAATTGCACTTGAACGGTTGGGCAACACTGATTGGGTGATCACAGGCGGCGAACGGCTTTTTCGGGAAAAGCTTGCCGATGATTTGTCAACTGAAAATAGGATTACAAGCCCAATGTTGTTTTCGCATGGCATGGCTGTGTTGAATGGCGGACAGGCCCGCGCCAATCAATTGCAAGTTTGGGGCGTGGCTTCAAACTTTGACGCAATTGCAGGAACGGATTCTCTTTTCAGTTTGAAAGCAAACGAAGCCATAATCAATCAGCAGCTGGCTGCTGTTTTGGGCGTGAAAGTAGGAGAGGAGTTGATGCTTCGGGTGAATAAACTGAGTGCTTTTCCGGCCAACACACCTTTTGTTTCAGCTGATGAAAATACGGTCTCGTTTCTGGTGAAAATCAAGGCAATTGTTTCGGCGGAACAAACCGGAAATTTTAACCTTCAAAATATTCAATCGTCTCCTAAAAATATATTTGTGTCGCTGGATTGGCTCAACCGCCAGATGCAATTAGACGGCAAAGCCAATGTAATTTTGGTACATGCAGAAATGTTGGATCGAAAAACGTTGCAGGCAGATGTGTCAAAACACTGGCAACTCGGTGATCTGAACATGCATATTCGTGAAAACAAAGAACTAAATTATTCGGAGCTGATTTCCGATCGTGTATTTCTATCACCGGTCGTAGCTGATAAATTACAAAAATCCGTGTCTGGTTCCTATTCCGTTTTTACCTATTTCGTGAATGATTTCCGATTGAAGGATCGAATGACACCCTATTCGTTTGTCACCGGATTGCCGGATGAAAAAGCGACGATTGCCGATCATGATCTGATTTTAAATCGTTGGTTGGCTGATGATTTAAAAGCCTCAGTTGGCGATTCACTTCAGCTCACTTATTTTGAAGTTGGACCGCTTCGTCAACTGAAGGAAAAGTCAGCCTGGTTCCAGGTTTCCAAAATAGTTGAAATGGAAGGGCAGTGGGCTGATGTCAACCTGATGCCAGATATTCCAGGCTTATCGGATGCAGGGCATTGCAGCGATTGGGAAACCGGTGTGCCAATTAAGTTGACGGAAATCCGTCCAAAAGATGAGGAATACTGGAACAAGTTTAAGGGAACGCCTAAAGCTTTTGTGAACCTGAAAACTGCACAACAATTGTGGGGCAACCGGTTTGGTGTATCGACTGCCCTGCGGGTGGATGGCTTGATTGGAGCCTCACTTGAAAAGCAAATTTTATCAGATTTGTCTCCGGAAGATGTTGGCTTTCAGTTAAAGGATGTGCGTGATGAAGGATTGCAGGCTGCCAGCCAGGGACAGGATTTTAGCGGTCTATTCATTGGACTGAGCTTTTTTGTGTTGTTTGCGGCACTGTTGCTGGCTTATTTGATGTTTCAATTGTATTTGAATTTTCGACGTGAAGAAATTGGAACCCTGCATGCGATTGGCTTTTCATCTCAGAAAATTCGCCGCCTGTTTTTTACGGAATCTATTTTTCTGGTTGTCATCGGTGCAGTTATTGGTTTGCCGATTGGATTGGCTTACAACAGCCTGATTCTGGATGCGATCAATACGATTTGGCGCGACATTGTCCGCACTTCGGTACAGGATGTTCACATTACTCCGAATGCTATTATTCAAGCCATCGTAATTGTTGCGCTGATTAGTTTGGCGAGTGTCTGGTTGATCCTGCGGAAATATGCACGGCAGCAAATTATCCAGATACAGCGAAATCAGGAAAAGAAATCGAAGTCTGGCCGATGGTCGTTGCGGATTGGTGTTGCCTTGCTTGTCATTTCCATATTGCTTTTGCTGATGCAGGGAATTGGTCAGCAGATTAATGCTGAGATTTTTTACACCAGTGGTTTTGGGTTGTTGCCTGGCCTCATTCTCGTGTTGAATTATTGGTTTATCCGTCAGTCCCGGAAGTTTGCGAAGAGCTTGACCTATCAACGATTTTCGTTTTTGTTGTTGTTGGCGGACCGGCGTCGTAATATGCTTGTTGTGAGCTTTCTGTCGATGGGCATTTTTCTTGTGCTATCCACAGGACTGAACCGACAGGATTTGAGCAAAAATGCCAATCAACCATCTTCAGGAACAGGAGGCTATACTTTCTTTGCTGAGACAAGTTTCCCTGTTTTGTATGATTTAAATTCAAAAGCTGGACGCTTTGAATTGGGTCTGGAAGATTCTCCGGCCAAATTTGTCCAATTGCAAGCCATGTCGGGTGATGATGCCAGTTGCCTGAACCTGAACCGGGTGAAACGACCCCGCATTTTGGGCTTTGATCCTGCTCAATTTGATCAGCGAAAAGCGTTCACTTTTGCCACTCAAACTGATGATTTGAACCCCGAACATCCATGGCTTTCGTTGAACAAGAGCTTGCCGAACGGACAAATTCCGGCTATTGCCGATCAGACTGTAATTCTTTGGGGATTGGGCAAATCGGTGGGAGATACTTTGGTTTATCAAAATGAAGCCGGGGAAAAGATGGTGCTGAAATTGATAGGAGGCTTGGCCAATTCAGTTTTCCAAGGCAACATCCTTATTTCAGACAGCCTCTTTTATGTCAACTTTCCATCAGTGAGTGGTTCACAGGTCTTTTTAATCCAGGCGCCACAAAATGAGGAAGATCAACTCCGGTCTGCATTTCGAAATTACGGGTTGGAAATTACCCCGGCAAAAGATCGCCTGTTGTTATTTTATCAGATTGAAAATACTTATCTGAATATTTTTCTGATGTTGGGAGCACTCGGTTTGTTGATTGGTACCATTGGCTTGGGAATTATTATTTTCCGTAGCATTTTTGAGAAAAAGGCTCAATATGCCTTATTGGAAGCGACCGGTTTCCGCAAACAGAAGATTCGTGAAATCACTTTGCGTGGCAATATGCTGATTGTTTTGCTTTCATTAATCATCGGTTTGATCCCGGCAATCCTTTCGGCTTTGCCAAGTTTAATGTCGTCATTATACTCAGCTTTGATTTATTGGAGCTTTGGTATTTTTATCATTGTTCTAGCCAGTGCGTGGCTGTGGGTATTCATTGGCAATCGTTTGGCAATGAAAGGCAATCTGTACGAGGCTTTGCGAAACGATTGATCATTGAGTAGGTAATAGATTGATAGTAAAAAGTAATTGTTAACTGTCTTATTGCCCTTGTGTTTTTCCCGAAAACCTAATCGAGAGGGAAATGTTAGATTATTATATCAAGTCTTATGTGACAAGATAATAATCGCTCGAGGGGAAGTTCAATGAATAAAAAGAAGCAGGCAAAACAGATTGAAACTGAAAATCCGGAAAAACTACGCGGAAATGAATCCGTCACTAGTGAACCTAAAGGTTCATCACTTTGGCTGACTGGGATTGCCGTATTGGGGATCGTTTACGGTGATATTGGCACAAGTCCTTTATACGCCTTGCAAAAATGTTTATCAGTTTCGGATACTGTCAATGCTTCTTCTTTTCTTGTTTTAGGTCTGCTTTCTCTCATTTTTTGGTCGCTGGTGTTCATTATAACCATCAAATACATTCTTTATGTCATGCGGGCTTCTAACGAAAATGAAGGAGGAATTCTAGCACTTATGGCTCTCATAGAACCTGCTCATTCCAAAGATCGAAGTAGGCGGCAGTGGGTGATTTTGTTGGGAGTATTTGGAGCTGCTCTACTTTATGGTGACGGTATGATTACGCCTGCCATTTCAGTACTTTCGGCAGTTGAAGGGCTAAAAGTGATTAATCCCGGTTTTGAGAGTTATGTCATTCCCATTGCACTCGTGATTCTCGTTATGCTCTTCGTCTTTCAGAAGCAGGGCACTGCCCGTGTTGGCAAGATCTTCGGACCTGTGATGACAGCGTGGTTTATGGCACTATTACTTACAGGTATCTATGGGATCATGAAAAATCCATCGATACTTTACGCACTCAATCCAGTCTATGCTGTTAAATTTTTATACACAAGCGGTTTTGGTGGATTTTTGGTTTTAGGAGCGGTATTTTTGGTTGTAACTGGTGGAGAGGCGCTATATGCCGATATTGGACACTTTG
>DATFMO010000665.1:0-7863 GCA_035266925.1 Sunxiuqinia sp.
ACCAAAAGAAGTCAACCTGAAAACTTGTCCGAAGCTATTCATGCTTATCGTTTAAAAAAATATTGCTCCTGATTTTTCAGAAGCAATAAGTAGCGTATTTTATTTCATTAACAACCGCAACCGCAGCTTCCGCCTGATGCTCCTTCCGTAGCTCCGACTTCCTCTTCACAGCCGCAGCTTGAAGCTGAATCATCGCAACCGCAACCACCACTTCCGCAACCACAGCTTCCTTGAACAGTTGCTGCAATTTCTTCGTCTGTTGCATCGCGAACTTCCAACACATCACCACTGAAGAAAAGATCTTCACCAGCCAATGGGTGATTGAAGTCCATTTTCACGGCTTCGTCGGTAATTTCCAACACCAAACCATTCATACGTTGGCCACTTGCGCTCATCATAGGAACCGTGTTACCAACTTTAATGATTTCGTCGTCGAATTTACCTTCAACTAAAAACAAGTGCTTTGGTAAATCAACAATTGCGTTTTCATCAATTTTTCCATAAGCATCTTCGCAAGGAAGATTTATATTAAACGAACTACCTTGTTCCAGCCCTTCCAAAAGTGCTTCAAATTTTGGCAGCATGATACCAGCACCATAAACAAATGTTAATGGTCTCTCAGTTGTTGCCTGTTCTATCATTTCGCCCTCTGCTCCTTCGATTCTTAGATCGTAAGTCAAAGAAACCATTTTGTTTTTTGTAATTGCCATCTTAAACTATTTAGATTGATTTTGAATAATTAACTATGCAAAGAAATAAAAAACATTCTTATTACAAAAAGCTCACTGGCTCTTGAAAATGCATTCTTAATGATAACATCATAAATTTCTGTTGGTTTAATAAGTGACGGTCGAAATTGTCTTTTTAACAAATATTCGAATTCACTATTCAAACAAAATACAAACTACAAATTCGATTAATTATTATCGAACCAGCTACGTTGTTTGTCGATTTTTAAATCTTTTAAGATTGAAGAAGATGCATTGAGGGTGAAACTGTAGCTTTTTCGTTGCCCGAATGGTACAAAGTTAAAACTCATGTTCCAGCAGTGGAGGTTACGGTTCACACTGAAGGTGGTGAACGAGAATTTCCTTGCCTGAATATCGAAGTTAGTGGTCATCGACATTTTCCATTTGTCCGTCAAACTCATGCGGCCGCTGAAGTTCAGCGTCTGGTTAATCCTTCCTTTTTCATACAGACTTCGTCTTGAATAATTAAAGCTGTAGTTAAACCGGAAATCCCAGGGGATGTTAAAGTCGGCATACTGCAATGCTGTTGGTCCATATACTTCAGGTTGTTCAGCATTCTCATCCTTTTTATCTCCACTTTTCGATTTGAAATTCATACCGAAAGACAAATTGGCATTGGTGATTCGCCCAAGTTTAGCCAGCCCAGACGCCCGGTTCCACATAAATTGGTTAATTCGGGTTCCCTTCTCATTCGTGGCGTATGGATCCATCGTAGCTCCAAAATTTAAGCTTATCCCTTTTACCGTTGTTCGTCCACTAATCCGGATATTACTCAAATTTAACGAGTCTGCGATCAAATTGTAGGATCCGCTGAAACCAAGATTCAACAGTTTAATTTTTTGAAATTTTTCCTTTTTATCGGAATCAACAGATGCGGTGTCATTCTTTGCAGCGACCTTCGCTTCGAGGTCGTTCATCAAGCTGAAACTAATGGCTCCACTCCTGCCCCGCCCGGCTGAACCAAAAATGGCTCCTTGAAAACGATTGTAATAATGTGTGTAGCCATCCTTGTCCATGTAACTATCCCAAAAACCATATTTGGGGTCTCCAAAGTCTGGGTTATAATTCAAACTAATGGATGGTGACATTTTGTGCCGAATTGCTTTCAATCTGGAATGCGGATTTTTCATGATATACATTCCATAGATATTGGTTTGCGAACTCAAAGAAAACGAGTAATTGTAATTTCGTCTGAAATGATAGATTGTGTCTTTAAAAATTGTTTCTTTTCTTGCTACATTATCATACGCATATGTCTGGTCAATATAGTTTGTATACCAGCGCTCCTGGTAATTGAAACTTGGGCTGACATTAACGTATTTGAAAATATTAAAGTTTGGCAATGTGATCGGAATACTGTGTTTCCACCCATTTTGCCAGTCCTTGATAATTGATTTATGCAATAGGTCGTACTCTTTAACATTGTTGATCGAGTTACGAATATTTCCGGTATAACTGATCCCAATTTTCTCGTACCATCTCACCGGTCCAACTCTAACTTTACGTTTGAATGGGTAAATTTTAGCCATCGAAAATGTTAGCTCCGGGAACGAAATACTCAGCGTTGTGTCCCGTGAATTCTGCGATTGCCGAAAACTAACAGACATGTTAAAAGGCGAATTCTCCCATTTCTTCGAATATGAAATACTTGAAGATTTATTCGTCGTTAAATAACTCTGTACATCATACGAGTTTTGCTTATCGTAGGCACTGGATGACATTTGCACACTAGCTGAAAACGACTGATACGGATTGGCCTTGCTATCTTGAGAGTGGGACCAGTTCAATGAAAAACCTGGCGTCCGTTTGTAGTCTGGCAAGCCGGGTTCGCTATACTTGTTGACATTGTATTTAAAAGCTAATGAACCAGAAAATTTATACCGCTTTTTATAATGTGTTGCAACATTGGCTCCCCACGAACCTTTGGAATAAATGTCGCCTTTCAGCGTTAAATCGAAGTATTGACTGGCTGCCCAGTAATATCCACCTTCACGCAGGAAGAAACCACGGTTTTGTTCTTCTCCATAAGTCGGTATTATGATACCCGATGAATAGGTTGGTGAATTTGGAAAAAAACCAAATGGAATCATCGGGAAGTAAATTGGAAAATCTTCCAATACCAAGTATGCCGGCCCAGTTATAATCTTCTTGTTTGAAATCACTTTGGCTTTTGTCATCCTCAAATAAAAATGAGGGTGTGGCGCGTCACAGGTCGTATATTTCCCTCTTCGCAAAATGAAAGCATTTGGCCCAATTTTTTTGGTTCGGTCACTTTGCAGGTATCCCTCACCTTCTTCTGTTTTTACATCGGTTATGATTCCTTTTTGCGTATCGAAACGGTAACGTAAGGTTTTACATTCAAAATTTTCATCACCATCTTTAAACACCGGCGTTCCCTGTAACACACCAGCCGAATCAGGCACACCTTCGGCATAAACTTCTTTTGTATTCAAGTTCAACGCAATGTAATTCGCCTTCAATTCAATGGATTGATAATTAACGACCGCATTGTTGTATAAATACACCTTTTGACTATCCAACGCCACAACGATCGAATCATCAGCATTGTATGTAATTGGTGCTTGCAACATTGCAGTATTGACCGAATCAGGAGCTGCAATAGTATCCGGCATAGAGACCTTGCCTTCAACGAATGTGGTGTCAAGTGGTAACTTAGGCTGAGGTAATTTTACCTGATCTGTGGTCGGTCGTACTTGTGCGGAAGCAGAGACACACCAAAGCAGCAATACATATGTTACTAGTTTTTTAATCAAATCGGGTAAAATGTTAGCCATTACGGTCACATTGGTTTGCAAAAATATAAATTCAACGCAGACAAAAGGCGCAACGAATGCAAAATAATTTTAATATTTCTATTTTTGTTCCGTTCAACAAATATGAATATGAACATTAGCCTAAAGTTGAATATTGTACTGCTAATCGCTTTTTTTCTGGGACTGAGCCCAATCGCGGCAAAAAACGCGCCAAACAAGCCATTTACAGTGATTATTGATCCGGGGCATGGAGGGAAAGATCCGGGAGCTAGTTACAAACACATTAAAGAAAAAAATGTCGTATTAAAAATTGGCTTAAAACTGGGAGATTACATTCATCAATATTTGCCGGATGTACGCGTCATCTTCACCCGTGACAAGGATGTGTTTGTTCCGTTGCATCAGAGAGCTGACATCGCCAATAATCATAAGGCGGACTTGTTTATTTCCTTGCATGCCAATTTTTGCGGTGCGCCGTCGATTACCGGCACCGAAACCTATGTATTGGGACTGCACCGAACACAGGACAACCTGGAAGTAGCCAAGAAAGAGAACTCGGTGATTTTGATGGAGGATGATTATACGGAGCGATACGAGGGCTTTGATCCCAATTCGTCGGAATCATACATCATGTTTGAAATGGTACAGGATCAACATTTGAATCAAAGTATCAACTTTGCAGCCGACATTCAAAGCCAGTTTAAAAGCCGAGCCAAACGATTGGATCGCGGCGTTAAACAAGCGGGTTTCCTGGTACTTCGTGAAACGAGCATGCCAAGTGTGCTGATCGAGACTGGCTTTCTGAGTAATCCGTATGAAGCCCGTTATTTGAACAGTGATGATGGGGAAGCCTACCTGGCATCGGCGATTTACAGGGCAGTGCGTGAGTATAAGCATAGCATTGATGCCAAAAGTGACTATAAACTTCTGGCTCCTCAAACGGCTGATAAGACTTCACATCGAACAGTGATCAAACCCAAAATGGTCGACCAGTCTACTAATGATGAAATCAATTTCAGACTTCAATTGGCAGCTACAGCCAAAATGATTGAGCCGAGTGCCGCTAATTTTAAGGGATTGAATAATGTTGAACGGACCAAAATGAAATCAACCTATAAATACTATTACGGAAAAACGAAATCCTTCAAGGCGATCCAAAAACTAAAAAATAAGGTCAAAAAGCTTTTTCCTGATGCTTTTATTGTTGCATTCGATGGCGACGACCTGGTCTCCATCCGAAAAGCACTTCGAAAAATAAATCGTTAGTTCACCAGCCAATGTTTGTTTACTAGCCGAATGCTTACTAATATTGTATAATACAAGCTAAGAACAACTATGAAACTGTCCAGATACACGAAATTAGGCCTTTTGATCGTCTTTACGTTTGCCGTTTTTATATGGGGAATGAATTACCTCAAAGGCATCGACTTCTTCAAAGAAAACACCCTTTACAATGTTGTTTACCAACGCATCGACGGGTTGCTTGAATCGAGTGCCGTAACCATGAATGGGTACCAGGTTGGGCAGGTTAAAACCATCCATTTTTCCGATAAAAATGACGGCAGCCTGGTGGTTACATTTTCACTTCAGGGCGATTTTAAAATCCCAAGAGGCACGGTCGCCCGCATTGTATCCTCTGACTTGATGGGGACAAAGTCGATTAAGCTTCAAATTGTACCTTCAAACAGCTATTACCAATCCGGTGATACAATTCCCGGAAGTGTTGAAGATGATTTGAAAGAACAGGTGAGCATGCAGGTGCTCCCATTGAAGAATAAAGCGGAACAGTTACTGGCTTCATTGGACTCTGCAATTACAGTAGTTACCTATGTATTTAATGACGAAACCCGCAAAAATTTGTCAGAAAGTTTTGCACATATCAATCAGACAATTCTAAATTTGGAAACTACCTCTAAGGATTTTAAAGAATTACTTCAGAGCGAAAAGGTGAACATTGACTCTATTTTGACAAACGTCAATAAATTGTCTGGAACGATGGCCGATAATTCAGACGAGTTTACCAATGTCATGGGTAACCTCTCGTCTATAAGCGACAGTCTTGCTTCAGCTAACTTGGGACAATTGGTGGAAAGTTTATCAGCCTCTTCATCCGAAATTAAAGGTATTTTGACAAAACTGAATGAAGGTCAGGGATCGGCTGGGAAACTGCTCAACGACGACGAATTGTATGCCAACCTAACGGACATGAGTCAGAGTTTGGATTTCTTATTGAAAGATATCCGAACCAATCCGAAGAGGTATTTACATTTCTCTGCGATCGATTTAGGGAAAAATGTTTATATCGCTCCCAAAAAGAAAAAATCCGCCAATCCAAGCGACTATTCGTTCAAGGTGCACTTGATTTCAAGTCCTTCCAGACTTAACATTCACAGTAAAATGTTTGATCAGTTCGATCATGTTGAAGAGATGGAAGTTTCAGGAGGATATAGTTATTTAACCGGAAATTCATCAAACATCGATGACATTATGAAAATCCAAGCGAAAGCCGTTACCGTTTTTCCAGATGCAAGTGTAGTCGCATTTAAAAATGGTCGAAAAGTGAAGTTGGAAAAGGCTTTAAGGAAAATCGGAAATTAACATCTTAAATTTATCAAAAAGCAACTTGTTGACTCAATGTCCTCTAAACTTGGTAGTTTTGCAGGCTTATTTTGTATCCTATTGATAGTCTGATTGTTATAAAGCATAAAATTTTAATCAATTCTTAACAGGTTGACTTTTAATGCTATTATATTTCTCACCAGAAAGTCAAGTCAATTTTCATTTTTTTAATACTTTTTTTTTCACAATTTTTGCTTTCGGGAAATCAAATAGGGAAAAAATTTGTCAAATATTTATAATCCTGCTGTTCAAAATGAGTAACAATCATCTTGCTGTATGGGACCGCTGCCTTTCTATCATAAAAGATAATGTTCCTTCTATTAGTTTTAAAACGTGGTTTGAACCAATCGTTCCGGTAAAAATTAACGAACAAGTCTTGACTATCCAAGTGCCAAGTCCTTTCTTTTACGAGTATTTGGAGGAGCAGTACATTGATTTGTTGCGTAAAACACTACGGAAGGAAGTTGGGACAGATGCCAAGTTAGAATATGTGGTCGTTATGGGTAACAACAATCACAATTCACAGCCTTACACGGTAAAGTACCCAACAACCAACAACAGCAAAATTCAGAATAAACCATTAAACATTCCATTAAAGACAGAGGGAAAAGCTTCCATAAAAAATCCATTTATTATTCCTGGCATCCAGAAATTACAGGTGGATCCACAACTCAAAGCTGACAACACGTTTGAGAATTTTGTGGAAGGTGAATGTAACCGTTTGGCAAGAAGCGCAGGTTATGCGGTGGCTCAAAACCCAGGAGGAACAGCCTTTAATCCTTTGATGATTTACGGAAACTCCGGGCTTGGAAAAACTCACCTGGCACATGCCATTGGTATTGAAGTAAAAGAGCGCTTCCCGGATAAGATCGTTCTTTATGTAAACGCCAATAAGTTTCAAACCCAGTTTACGGAGGCTATTCGGAATAACAACCGGAATGACTTTTTGCACTTCTACCAAATGATCGATGTCTTGATTCTGGATGATGTGCACGAGTTCGCAGGAAAAGAAAAAACGCAGGAAACCTTCTTTCATATTTTCAACCACCTTCATCAAAGTGGTAAGCAGTTGATTCTGACTTCAGATAAACCGCCTATCGAATTGAAGGGAATGGAGCAACGCCTGCTTTCACGCTTTAAGTGGGGATTGACAGCCGACTTGCAGGTGCCCGACTTTGAAACACGTATGGAAATCCTGAAGCGCAAAACCTATAAAGATGGGATTGAAATCAGTGACGAAGTATTGGAATACATTGCTTCACACATTGGAAACAATGTCCGTGAGCTCGAAGGAGCGCTGGTTTCTTTGTTGGCACAATCAACACTGAACCGCAAAGAGGTGACCATCGAACTTGCCAGTGATATGGTGAACAAGCTGGTAAAAAGTGCCAAACGGGAATTGTCGATTGATTACATCTCTAAAGTGGTTTGTGATTATTTCAATATGTCGGTTGAGTCACTCCAGGCACGAACTAGAAAACGCGAGATCGTTCAAGCCCGGCAACTAGCCATGTACTTTTCCAAAAGCCTAACTAAATCTTCACTGGCGTCGATTGGATCACAAATTGGCAATAAAGACCACGCCACGGTGCTCCATGCTTGTAAGACGGTCAATAACCTAAAAGATACCGACAAAAACTTTCGAAATTTTGTCGATGAGATTGAAAAGAAATTAAAAATGTAAGATATTCAGGCAGATCACCCCGATCTGCCTTTTTTAT
>DATFMO010000666.1:0-5789 GCA_035266925.1 Sunxiuqinia sp.
AACGTTTTGATGAAACCAGGGGATTTAAATTTATTTCTTATGCGGTATGGTGGATTCGCCAATCTATCCTGCAAGCATTAGCCGAGCAAGCACGAATTGTGAGGTTGCCCTTAAATAAAATTGGGTCCATCAACAAAATCAACCGAACCTTTTCAAAACTGGAACAGGAATACCAACGTGAACCGACTTCAGATGAAGTCGCCAAAATTTTGGAGACCACTTCTGAAGTTGTGGAAGATTCCATGAAGGTTTCCAGTCACCATGTTTCGATGGATGCTCCATTGCGTGATGAAGATGGGAATAGTCTATATGACGTCATGTTGAATGATGATTCACCGAGTCCTGATAGTGAGTTGATTAATAGCTCCTTGAAGAAGGAGATTGAGCGAACACTATCAACTTTGGGAGAACGTGAAGCTGAGATCCTGAAATATTATTTCGGTTTGAACGGTTATCGCCAGCATACTCTGGAAGAAATTGGTGATATTTTTGGCTTGACCCGCGAACGTGTGCGTCAAATTAAAGAGAAATCAATTAAACGTTTGAAGAATAATTATCGCAATCGATTATTAAAAGCCTATTTAGGCCAATAATCAGGGCAATCCGAATGCTATTTTCTTCAATGATTTGCTGTTAAAACTTATTTTACTACATGTCTAAGAAACTTGTTGCGCCGTCTATTTTATCTGCTGACTTTTCAAAATTAGGCGCTGATATTGAAATGATCAATCAAAGTGCCGCCGATTATATCCATTGCGATGTGATGGATGGTGTTTTCGTACCCAACATTTCGTTTGGAATACCGGTGATCGAGAAGGTGGCGAAGATTGCTACTAAACCGATCGATGTGCATTTGATGATTGTTAACCCGGATCAATATATTGTTCCTTTCAAACAAGCCGGAGCATCAAATCTCACTGTTCATTATGAAGCTTGCACCCATTTGCATCGGACGATTGGTGCAATCAAAAATGAAGGGATGACTGCCAGCGTATGCTTGAATCCACATACTCCGATCCATTTGTTGGAAGATATCATTATGGATTTGGATATGGTATTGATCATGTCCGTTAATCCAGGATTTGGCGGGCAAAGCTTTATAAAGAATTCGTACAAAAAAATCCGGAGACTCAAAGAATTGATTGCAACTAAAAATCCAAATTGTTTGATCGAAGTTGATGGCGGAGTAAATTTTGATACTGGTCGTAATCTTTATGATGCCGGTGCCGATGTGCTCGTTTCCGGAAGTTTCATTTTCAATACGGAAGATCCAATTGCAACAATTCAGACATTCAAGGAATTATAATAACTGCTTATCTGCTTTAAACAAGTTGAATTTAGTTAACAAGTTGATATTGTGAGAGTTGCTGTTAATTTTATAATTTTCATAAATGCCACATTATCAGTAAGATAAATGACTTATATGAGCAAAACAGATAAGCAATTTATAATATTGTCGGTTTCAATGACTTTTCATCGGGCATTCTTTACCACAACCGGGGTATGAACAGCCAGCCTGATTTTTCTTTTTTATATTGAGTGCTTGCACTGTTTGATACAATTTGTATCCGGCAAGGCCAAATGCCGAGGCTAAAATAAGGTATGTAATTATTTCCTGAACCATACTTTATAAGCAATTTTCGCTAAATTTAGTTTACCCTACAGGAAGATTCTGCTGACATGTAAGGTGATAAAAGCCAAAATCCATGCCAAGCCAGTGGTGTAAAACATGGTGAATAATGCCCAAAATAATTTGCCGGATTCATTTCTGATTGTGGCAATAACACCAATGCAGGGAAAATAAATCAGAATGAAAATTAAAAAGGCCAGCGCAACAGGAATCGTGATCACTGATTCTCCTGTTTTCGGTCCCGTCAAATACGTTTCATTGCGCAACTTTTGTGGAAGACTTTCGGCTTGATCGGAAGAATCATCGACCTGGTATAAAACGCCCATGGTGCTAACAACGACTTCTTTGGCAGGGAGACCAGCCAACAAGCTCACACTCATTTTCCAGTCGAAGCCCAGCGGACGCAGTGCAGGCTCCACAAATTGGCCAATACGTCCAAGGTAGGAATTTTGAAGCCTTACCGATTCTTTTTCTGCCTCAAGATGATGGATTTGTTTTTGGTTTTCTGCCTGCGGATTTTGATCAAGTTGTGCAATTTGAGTGGCTATTTCTTTCGTTTTCTCCGTCTCTCGGGGGAAATATCCTAATGCCCAGATGATGACGACTCCAATAAGAATAACGCCACCAATTTTGCGTAGGTATTGTTGGGTTTTGTCCCACATGTGTAAAACCACGTTTCTTAAAGTTGGTATCCGGTAGGGTGGAAGCTCCAGTACAAAAGGAGTTTCTTTACTTTTGAAAATGGTTTTGTTGAAGAATTGGGCCATAACAAAGGCAACGAATATTCCTGTAAAATAGATTCCCATTAATACCAATCCGGGATGTGTTGGGAAAAAAGCTGAAATAAAAAGCACATAAACCGGTAGCCGGGCGCTGCACGACATAAAGGGGATGATCAGCATTGTTAAAATACGGTCGCTTGGACTTCGCAGGGTTCGGGTTGACATAATCGCCGGGACATTGCAACCAAATCCCATCACCATGGGGATAAATGATCGTCCGTGGAGCCCGAATACATGCATGATTTTATCCATAATGAAAGCAGCCCGCGCCATGTAGCCGGAGTCTTCCATGATTGATATAAAAAAGAACAGGATTAAAATGTTGGGTAGGAATACCAATACACTGCCCGTCCCATCAATAATTCCATTGGTGAGTAAATCACGAAGCATTCCCGGAGGCATCACAGACGTGACAAAATTACTCATAGCTGACACCAGCGACTCGATCCAGTTCATCGGGTAGTTCCCCAGTTCAAAAGTGCTGTAAAAGGCCAGTCCAATTAGCGCGATGAAAATGGGCATCCCAAATAAAGGGTGGGTGAGGAATTTGTCAATCTTGTCGGAGCGGGAATTTCCAGTTTGAATGTTTTGTTTGAAATTTTCTTTCAAAGCGCCTGAAATGAACCCATATTTGGCATCAGTGATGATCGTTTCACTGTCTTCATTAAAGAGCGTTTCAATCCGTTTTGACTCCTCTTTTGTGATGGCTTTAATTTCGTCGAAATTTGGATATCGCGATAAGTTGAAAAAAGTTTCATTGTCTTTTTCAAGCAGTTTCAATGCCAGAAAGCGAGACGATATTTTGTCGGTAATCGGCTTGTTCTCTTTTATTTTAGCCCGAATACGCTGAAGCGATTTTTCAATTTCCTGCCCATAATTAATGTGAATATGACGCACGATGGGATCACGATCTTCATACACCTCAATTGCTTTGCTAAGTAGTTTGTCAATCCCTTTTCCTTTGGAACTGATGGTTGGAATAAATGGAATCCCCATCATTTTCCCCATGTTGTCGTAGTCGAAATCGCTTTTTGTTTTCAACAATTCATCATACATGTTCAGGGCACAAATCACCTTAATGTCCATGTCGATCAGTTGGGTGGTCAAGAACAAATTACGTTCGAGATTCGACGAATCGATCACATTGATGACCATATCCGGCGTTTCTTTCCAGATGTATTTGCGGACGTATATTTCTTCTGGCGAATAGGCGGTTAATGAGTAAGTTCCGGGCAGGTCGATCAGGTTAAACTGGTAGCCTTTCTTCTTGAAAGATGCAATTTTTGCATCAATGGTGACGCCACTGTAATTACCGACATGTTCCTTGGAGCCTGACAGGTAATTGAAAAGCGTTGTTTTGCCGCAATTGGGATTTCCAACCAGGGCAATATTGATGATCTTGCCTTTTTCGGTAGCAGACCGCTTCAAAATTTCCTGATCAATTACACCTTCGTAATTGGAGTTGACTTGCTCCCTGGCTTCTAGCAGCGAAACCACTTCAATTAAATTGGCCTCGGAACGACGTAACGTGATGTTGTAATCGAGAATTTTGAACTCAATTGGTCCTTTGAACGGGGTGTTTTTTATGACACGTACTTCTTTCCCTTTAACAAAGCCCATCTCCGTGATTCTTTTTCGGAAAGAACCATGTCCAAGCACCTTGGTGATGATAACCGTTTCATTATTTTTAACTTCAGAAAGCCTCACCGTTTGCCTCGTTAATGTTAATTTGATTTAAATTAAAATAAAGCTGCAAAGATATTCAAGTTTTTAAAAAAAGACTCGAAAAAACGGACAAAAGCCGTGCATGGTTGTAGCATTCCTGTACCTTTGTAGCAACATAGAATTGATATGGAGGACGATAATAATTTAAAGCACATTCAGGATGCCTTAAACTCATTGCCTGAAGATTTCAATATCCTGGAAGAACAGATTGATGTTGAAATGCAGTTGGCTTATTTTGAAATGGCCAAAGAACTGCGTGATGAACATATTGACGAATCATTGATTGAGCAGGCTAAAGTAGATTTATACAATGAACAAGTTAGCATCAAGGAGAAGAAAAGGCTGTTGGTGAAATTGGCTGGCGTGGATGATGTTGAGTCATTTCGATTGATTGAGGCATACCGAAAAGAAGCAGAAGGAAAACTAAAAGATTGGACCGTATTGGCGTTGCAGGAAAGCCGGATGATCATTCAGAGTTCTCTTTTGGGTGAGCAGCAGGTGTTTATTAGCACTGGCCTTGGCGGTAAAGAACAAAATATTCGCTATTTCGTGGCGTTGATACACAGTGATCCGGAAGGTGAATTTGACGAAACCCAACAAAAATTGGTTGGTAGCGAATTCCAGTTTTTCCTCAGTGAAAGCAATGGTGAATTGGAGGAAATTCATTTTGAAGGACGTTTTGCGATGGCTGTCTTTTTGTTTCCGTTAAAACAAAACCTGCATTCAATTTTTAAATCATTTATTGACGAGTGTAACCAATACGGTGGATTTTTAAATGAAGATGTCATTATTACCAATGTGAAGAAATTAACCGTTGAAGAATTAACCGAATTTATTAGTAAAGATAACCATGAAGAAGAAGATTAATCTGGCCCTGCAGGTTTTACCACAAGCAGAAGGTAGAGACAGTTACGAATTAGTTGACTCAGCCATAGAGGTGATTCAGGCATCTGGTTTGAAATACCAGGTGTGCCCTTTTGAGACCGTTATTGAAGGTGAATACGATGAAATAATGGCGGTCGTTAAAGAGGTTCACGAGGTATTAGAGAAAAACGGCACAGAAAAATTAATGACCTACATGAAGATACAAACTGTCTTTCAGAAAGATGTGACGATAGAAGACAAAATGCACAAATATAATCGCTAAAAAAAGTGCATTAAGTTTGATTGTTGTATTCAAAAAGTATTATATTTGCAGCGCTTTTGCACTGGACCTGTAGCTTAATTGGATAGAGCACCTGACTACGGATCAGGAGGTTGTGAGTTCGAGTCTCGCCAGGTTCACTATAAAAAAGGATCGCAATTTTCTGTTGCGATCCTTTTTGTTTTCATGGTGAAATCTTCATGGATGGATTTTTCTGATCTTGCTGTTGATTTTTCATGCCTATGTTTCTGAATCAATCGAATAAGTTAAAAAGACAATCTTTCAATTTGCTTGAAAGTCGTTCAAAATAACATTTGCCATTCGTGTATATTTATCATCGTAATGGTGTTTGCCGGGCAGTATGACAATCCGTAGTTTTAATGGCAGAAAGTTTTTTCTGATGTTTCTGTCTTCACCTTTCCCAAAAGCACAAACCGGAGTTACTTGGGTAATCTTCTCCAGTTCAGGCAGGACTTTGTATTTCCCACCAAATTTTCGGTATAAGAAG
>DATFMO010000667.1:0-4479 GCA_035266925.1 Sunxiuqinia sp.
TTCCCGGTTTCCAAATTTCGTCGACAGATCGATGGTGACACGATCTTCGAATCGGGTGCTGACCAAGGTAATCCGCTGGAAGCTATTCCTGATTTTTGGTTCCAGTTCGTGCGCTTCATAAGGTGCGCTCTGTTTCAGGAACTGCCGTTCATCCGCCGAGAAAGAAGCATTCATCTCCCCGCTTTTCATGCGCTTTTTAATACAACGTCCTTTGTTGGTTCTGAGTTTCACCTCCAGAAACTGGTCCTTGGTCAGATCATATTGCCTGCTCCTGATTTTGTAGCGGTTCAATCGCCCGTTTTGATGAGACAGGTACATTTGGTTGTCAGGTGTATCAAAATAAATGGTGTTGTAAGTTTGAATGACTTCTTTCTCAATCTGAAGAACATAATAATAATCGGTCAGATCATCCAACACAGCAGGCAATTGCGATTTATGTAACAGAAATTTGTAATCAATCCTGTTCATGAATTGCACCTTATTTGTTTCAGACAAACTAATAGGCTGAAAGCGTTCCAAAGATTTCCCGATCATATTCATTTTGGACGGTTAAAACACAAAGAAACAAATATAACCGATTTAATAGAATTGTAATCGTTTACCATGATTTAGAAAGCATATAAAAACGGGCAAGGTTCCGGGAACGGTGCAAAAAAATGGATTAATTAAACAAGTAACTACATGATCTACAGACGTAAGATTCAGACATATGAGATAAATGCATTTTAAAAGCCACTGCATGCGAAACTGTTATTTTCGTCCTGCCAATGGCTCGATTTTTGAAATCGTTTACTTTTTCTGACCCCTGCTCTTCGGATATATCAAAGTTGACCGGCAGCTTCTGGTTCGGCAATTAGGGGTGGTCGAAAGAAATATTATGGTATGACTTTTTATTCATACTAACCTTGCTCGTTGGGATATGCTTAAAGAATGCAGACTTATCAATACAGCCAGTTACTTCAAAACACGACCAGAGCTCGTTGCAATCATTGAAAAAAAGATAAATCCGTATCTTTGGAGTCAAGGATTTTAAGATAAATTCAACCCAGTATCATGATTAATGTCCAGGATTTTATCGAAAATGGTAATTTGTTCAAAAAAATCAAAGCCGATGATCTGCTTTTTACCGAGATCAAATGCCCCGTTGAGGACGACGATTCGGGCAGCAACCTATGGTGGCACGACAATTTTTTTGCCTATGCCCTTGCGGGAGAGATGGTATTGAAAACCCTTAAAGGGGAATATATCTTCAGAGCTGGGGATTGTATTTTTGCCAAAAAGGGAAGCCTCATATCAGCCCACCACCATGTTCGGGAAGATTTTTGTGAACTGCGGGTTTTTGTACCAGATGATTTTATCAGGTCCGTTTTTCAAAAAAACAAGATTTCAATGATCGGACCAAAGGCAAATAAAAATACAGATACCCTTATTCCAATTCCGCCAAACGATTTATTGGAAGCTTATTTTCATTCCCTACTTCCTTATTTTCAGCTGTCCAACCCGCCCTTGGAGAACCTGCTAAAGTTAAAATTTGAAGAGTTGATTGTCAATATTGTTTCGAACAGGAGCACCTTGATGCTCAAAAGTTATTTCAGTGAAATTTGTAGCTCTTCAAAACCGTCTATTAAGAACATCATGGAGAATAATTTTATAAAAAACCTGACACTTCAAGAGTTCGCCCGACTCTGCGCAAGGAGTCTCTCTGCATTCAAGGTCGAATTCAAGGCAATCTACCACACCACTCCAGGCAAGTGGCTTCGCAAAAAACGCCTGGAATACAGCCGTTATTTACTGGAAACCACCGATAGTTCCATTGATGAAGTTTGCTTTAGCAGCGGCTTTGAAAACAGTTCGCATTTTATTAGAGTATTCAAAAGCGAATATGGCCTTACCCCTGGCCAGTTCAAAATGAATGGAAATCCTCTTAAATAATAACCCATCCTGACTTCACAGTACATTATTTTGGCTTTTCAGCAAATTCTATCAAGCTGCTTACATCTACTTTTATAATTGGTAATGAAATGTAAAAAGCCATTAGATATGAATACTATCGAAGAATACAAGCGGACTCGTCAGCTTCTTTTTGACAGGGAAGGAATTCGCCCAAAATCAAAAATGGTGGCAACCGATGGCCCGGTAAAAAATGTACATTATTTGGAACTTGGTACGGGAAAACCGTTGATCCTGATCCACGGTGGGGGCAGCCACGCCAGCGAATGGATCAATATTATGAAGCCCTTGGCGAAACACTTCCATTTGTATATTGTGGATCGTCCGGGCCATGGATTGACGGATCCATTTAACTATCAGGGGGTAGATATCAGGGAACATGTAGTAAGTTTTATCGGTTCTTTTATGGATGCAGTAGGGCTGGAAAAAGCGATTTTTATGGGCAATTCAATGGGCGGGTATTTTAGCCTTTGCTTTTCTCTGCAATGTCCGGAACGGGTGGATAAGCTTATATTGATCGGCGCACCCGCCAGCGTAAACCGGTGGATTCCTCCCATGCTTCGCCTTTTGGGCATTGGGGGAGTGAATTTGATACTTACCAGAACGTTGGCCAAACCAAGTCCTTCAAACATAAAAACCATTTACAAAATGCTACTGGTGTCGCATCCTGAAAAATTATCCGATGACTACTATCTTCATTGCTATTATGGTGAAAGATTGGAGGGTCACGTAAAAAGCTTTACATCGTTATTGCAGAATGTATTGTCATTAAATGGGTGGAAAAGGAACTTATATCTGGGCGATCAACTGCATTTGTTGAAAATACCCGTACGGTTTATCTGGGGCGAAAAGGATGCTTTTGAAAAACCGAAAACCGGCTTATCAAAAGCAAGGAACATAAAAGACTACAAATTTGAAGTGATCAAAAATGCCGGACATTGTCCTTGGTTGGACCAAACCGAAAAATGTGCCTCTTTAATTATTTCAATGCTTAATGGGCAAGCCATTGCTACCAACCACAGCCCTGTGCTTTTGGCCGAAAAACAATCAGTCCGTCAATAAGGACATCATTATTTCATTTATAAAAAACCAAAAAATGAAAACGAAAATAAAATATTTTCCAATCCTTCTATTGATGTTGTTGACACTGACCTCATGCACCAAAGATGACGGCCCAATAGACCCAAGAACGGATTTTGAAGGCGAATATAAAATGGAACCGTTTCAATATAGATACCTCGAAACCTATGAGGGCGAGGTTGTTAATGATACCGCGCTGACCGTTGACCAACATCCACATATAGTTTTAAAAATAGCGGATGGATACCTTGACAAAATGGAAATGGACGTAAGGGAACTTGTCGAAGACCTTGTCTATAGTAGTATTTCATCATTTGGAGGCTCTCCATTTATTGTTACTGTTGAAAATGAGCATCCCCGATTGATTGCCATAACAGGGAATGAATTTACCATGGATGGTACCATATTTAATGTAACAATCAGCACTGGGCAGGCACAGATTCAGTTCCGGACAGGGATTTCTGGCACGGGCAGTTTTTCAGAAAACGAAATAAACTTTGATTTTGAGGCAACAATTTACGGTGATGGCAATGCAATCATGACTGGTACCCCAGCAGGGACAAAATTTTAATTGAAAAACAGTATAAAAATACAATATAATGAAAGCTAAAAAAAACTATTTAATGATTTTGGTTGGTTTTCTGCTGCTGCTTTCGTGCAGTAAAAAAGATGGTACCAATCTTCAGAAAAATGTGGAGGGTCAATACAAAATGGAGGCCTTTCAATATCGATATGTTGAAACAAATGAAGGATCAGTTGTGACGGACACAATGTTGGTTGTTGATAGCCGCTCCAGCATAAATATACTTCATAGCGGAGCACAGAATGAGACTGAGTTGAAATTGGATGATTTCATAGTTACCATAATCAATAAATATATCGAAGCTATTAATTCCAATGTTACCATTGAAATTGAGCCCCCTGCCCCTCGTCTTAGCGCAGCGGTGACGAGGGGCAAGCTGGAGGTCCCCGACTGCATCGGGGCAGGCAGTTTGTAACGACAACAAACAGAGGTATTGCATTGAGAATCATTTCTTGATATCTTTCAATACAAAAATGTCTGCCGATAACTATTTTATCACCGATCAAAATGCAGTTTACTTTTTAACTTTCACTGTAATTGACTGGATTGATGTCTTTATGCGGAAGGAATATAAAGTTGTCATAGCTGATTCCTTAAACTACTGCATTGAAAACAAAGGCTTGGAAGTTTATGCATGGTGCCTGATGTCGAATCATTTACACATCGTTTGCCGGGCAAAAGAGAACTTCAAGATTAGTGATAACAACCGGGACTTTAAGAAATTCACTTCAAAGACAATTTTGAAGATGATTGAAAAAGAGTCGGAAAGCCGAAAAGAATGGATGTTATATCGTTTCAGGTATGCAGGTAAATTTGATAACCGGATTACAAAATACAAATTTTGGCAGGAAACAAACCATGCCATT
>DATFMO010000668.1:0-3562 GCA_035266925.1 Sunxiuqinia sp.
GTTGTTGTTCCGTAATTCAACTTTGTAAACAACAGCTCTCACATTGTCACCCTTCCGGAAATAATCCGTTGGGATTTGCTCCTGCTTTGGCAGAATCAGTTCGTTGCCTTCATCATCGAGCACAAGGATTTCCTTTTTCCAAACCTGGTAAACTTCACCGGTGATGATATCACCAATTTTGCCTTTATACTTGCCGTAGATGTAATCTTTTTCAAGCTCCAGAATACGGCTGGCCAAATTCTGACGCAAGTTAAGGATAGCCCGACGGCCAAAATCCTGCAACTTCACTTCGTCGGTTACTTCTTCACCAACTTCGTAGTCATCGTCAATCTTTTTGGCTTCGGTCATTGTAATCTGTGTGTTCGGATCCTCGATGGCATCATCTTCTACCACTTCTCGGTTCCGCCAGATTTCAAAATCACCTTTGTCAATATTTATAATGATGTCGAAATTTTCGTCTGTTCCGTACGTTTTCTGCAACACATTGCGGAAAACATCTTCCAATACGCTCATCATTGTGACCCGGTCAATGTTCTTCAGGTCCTTAAATTCAGAAAAGGTATCGATCAGATTAATCGTATCCATCTTGGCCTCGATTTAGAATTTTATAATATTTATAACTGTCTTCGTATCGTCAAACGCTATACGGTGAACGTTGGTAATAAGTTGCTTTTTCTTATGCCCCTCCACGCGTTCACGTTTGGCTGTTTCCAGTTCAAATTCATCTTGGTCGACTGATTTTAAAATGCCAGCTAATTTTTCACCATTTTTTAACACAACTTCGACTTCTTCGCCGATGTTTTTGGTGTATTGGCGCTGTACCTTAAAGGGTTGACCCAGTCCGGCAGATGAAACCTGAAGCTCAAAATCTTCTTCTTCGCGATCGAGATTTCCTTCTACCAAACGACTTATTTGAACACAATGATCAATTGTAATTCCGTTTTCGCTATCCAAAGAAACCTGGATTTGGTTGCTCGGGCTAACTTCTATGTCAACGATAAACTGATCTTCAGAGAGCTTATCTTCAATGAGTTGTATGATTTTGTTTTTGTCGATCATAAATTCCGGTTAATAAAACAGGGGACTTTCGGTCCCCTGGCAAACGGTCTTTCTTCCAATTGTCAGCGCAAAATTAGCAAAATGAATTCAATTCTCAAAATGTGGAAATCAATGATCATCAGATCATAAAATATTCGTTGAACCATGTTGAAATTGATGTTGATAAGGCATCCATCAAATGGTCGGATAGAACCGGAAAAGTTTTTTACATTTGTTGCGATTGAACGATTTAAAATGAATTAGTTACCGTTTGGAAACAAATAAGAAGAAGATAATCAACGATCCGGTTTTGGGGTTTATCACCATTCAGTCCGAATTCATCTACGATCTCATTGAACATCCCTATTTTCAACGATTGCGGAGGATCAAGCAGTTGGGACTTTCCTGCATCGTATTCCCCGGTGTAAACCATACTCGTTTTGAACACGCGATTGGCGCAGCATCATTGATGCGTTCGGCCATTGCCAGTTTAACAATGAAAGGGGTTGAGATTACCGACGACGAAGCTGAAGCAGTCACTGCAGCGATTTTATTGCACGATATTGGTCACGGGCCATTTTCGCATGCGCTGGAACAATCCATTGTTGTTGGAATATCGCACGAAAATATTTCGTTGATGTTAATGGAGGCGCTGAATGAGGAGTTTGATGGACGGCTGGATATGGCGATACGGATTTTCAAAAATGAATATCCCAAGCAATTTTTGCACCAGTTGGTGGCCAGCCAGTTGGATATGGATCGACTGGATTATTTGCGTCGTGACAGTTTTTTCTCTGGCGTAACGGAAGGCACGATTGGTTCGGACAGGATTATCAAGATGTTAAATGTCCGCAACGACAGTTTGGTGGTGGAATACAAAGGGATTTATTCCATTGAAAAATTTCTGATCGCCCGCCGCTTAATGTATTGGCAGGTGTATTTGCACAAAACGGTCTTGTCGGCTGAATACATGTTGATGAGTGTTTTACGCCGGGCCAAAGAGTTGGTGATGCTGGGACAGGAGTTGTTTGCAACACCGGCACTGCGTGTATTCCTGGAGAATACGATCACACGCGATTATTTTACAGGGAAGCCATTTACGAATGGGAAAACATTGCTGGATTTATTTGTAGAGTTGGATGACAACGATGTGGTGGTTGCAATCAAACAATGGCAATTTCATGAAGATAAGATTTTGGCCTACCTGGCAGAGTCAGTGATTAATCGGAAACTTTTTCGAATTCGGATTAAGAATAGCCCCTTTTCACCCAAGGAAGTTTTGAAACTTGAGTATAAAATTCACGACCGTTGGGGCGTGAAGGATAACGATTTGGGCTACCTGTTGATCAAAGATTCGATCACGAACAACGCCTACGTGGCAGACAGTGATAAAATCAATATTTTAATGAAAAATGGCAAAGTCCGGGAGATCAATGATGCTTCGGATATTAACCTTTCCAGTCTGTCACAGACAGTGAGGAAATATTTTGTCTGTTATCCGAAAGAATTGGACATTAATTAATTTAAACCTATTTTTGCACCGCGCCAAGAAATAGAATATGGAATTTAAAGCACAAAACATCGCTGATTTTCTGGGAGGTACAGTGGAAGGTGATGAAAATGTTAGCGTGAACAATGTATCGAAAATTGAGGACGGAAAACCCGGAACACTGGCGTTTTTGGCGAATCCTAAATACGAACGATACATTTATCAAACAAATGCTTCAATTGTTTTGGTTAACAAGGATTTTAAGCCAGAACAGGAAGTGAAAGCCACGCTAATTCGGGTCGAGAATGCCTACGAAGCTTTTGCATCGTTACTTGATTTGTATGAACAATCGAAAATGATGAAAAGTGGAATTGAGCAACCTTCATTTATTGATGAAACAGCGAAAGTTGGCGAAGAAATCTATTTTGGTGCTTTTGCCTATCTTGGCAAGAATTCTGTTGTTGGCGATCATGTCAAAATTTACCCACAAGTATTTGTCGGTGAAGATGTTACCATTGGTGAAAATACGGTGATTTATGCCGGCGCGAAAATTTACGATGGATCTGTCATTGGGGCTAATTGTATTATTCATGCTGGTGCTGTCATTGGTTCGGATGGTTTTGGTTTTGCTCCTAAGCCCGATGGATCATACAAAAAGATTCCACAGGTAGGGAATGTTGTTTTGGAAGATGATGTGGAAGTAGGAGCCAACACGACAATTGATTGTTCAACCATGGGATCGACGATTATTCGAAAGGGTGCCAAGTTGGATAATTTGATACAGATTGCACATAACTGCGATATTGGTGAAAATACGGTCATGGCTGCATTAGTTGGTATTGCTGGCTCAACCAAGGTTGGTAAAAACTGTATGTTTGGCGGACAGGTTGGAGTGGTTGGACATTTGACCATTGGCGACAATGTGAAAATTGGAGGAATGGCCGGTGTATCAAACAACGTTAAGTCCGGCCGAACAATTTTGGGTGCACCAGCAATGGATCACGACAAAGCGCTGAAATCCTATGTGGTGTATAG
>DATFMO010000669.1:0-11579 GCA_035266925.1 Sunxiuqinia sp.
ATCAACTGAAACAAGTTGCGCTTTAATTTGTGGATAGTCATCTTCTTTCAAAGCGTTGTACGTTTTCTTGTTCATTAAACTGTGATCGCTCTTGATCGATTTAACATCCACTTCAAGGTTTCCATTTGATAATTTACTAAGGTTGTTATCTTCCTGAAGCGTTATAGCTCCCTTGACACTTTCGACATTCATTTCCCAATCATGAATGGTAGAAGTACCTTTAATTTCCATTTTACTCTTTTTAGAGTCTATTTTATAAGAAACCTGAGCTATTGCCAGATTTGATAAGGCAACAAAAAGTACTACTAAAATGCTAATTCCTAATGTTTGAATTTTTGTTTTCATATCACTCAATTTAATTATCCTACTTTTCCTACTGTTTTGATGGGATAAATCTAGATATATTTCCCAACCCCGCAAATGACACAGGATACAGAACCATTATTTTTAGAAATTCTAAACAAGTTTATCCTCCTAAACTAGTAGGATATAATCAGATACACAAAATGGGAGGTAAAAACTGAGGGTTAAAAAAAATTAGGTGATATTGCTAATTAGATCGATTATAAATAACCAGAATTTCTCTACAGTACCAATGTTTATACGCTCTTCAGGGGAGTGTGCCCCCAAGATAGTTGGACCAAAAGAAACCATGTCCAGGTGGGGATATTTCTCTAAAAACAGCCCACATTCCAATCCTGCGTGAATAGAACGCACAATTGGCTGCTCTCCAAACAGCTTTTTATAGGATTCAACAGCCGTTTTTAACACCTTACTTGAGGGGTTGGGTGTCCACCCCGGATAGCCATCTGAATGACGAACTTCTGCCCCTGCCATTTCCATGACCGAACGTACCATTTCAGAAGCCAAATACTTGCGGCTATCTATTTCACTACGTTGGCTGGTTGTGATTAACACATGAGTTTCGTCAATAAATTTCACGGATGCCAGGTTCGTTGATGTTTCCACCATATCTTTCATGCGCGTACTCATTTCCAACACGCCATGTGGGCAAGCCACTAACAGGTTCATCAGTTTCTCCTGACTTGACTGTGTCAACACCTTTTCAGGCATGTTTGTCGTGCTTTGATCCACCACCAGGTTGGGTTCCGTGCGTTCGTATTCAAATTCAACTTCTGAAGAAAAGATGTTGATTTCAGCAACAAGTTGCTCTTTCTGCACCCGGGGTACAATTACAGTTGCTGTGGCTTCACGGGCAATGGCATTTCGAAGGTTGCCACCGTCGAAATCAGCCACACGAACTCCAAATTTACGAATGGCACGCCATAAAAAACGGGCCAGTATTTTGTTGGCGTTTCCTCTTCCTTTATGAATATCGTCGCCGGAATGACCGCCACGCAAACCCTTCACCATAATTTTCATAGCAAACGAATTGCCCGGTGTCTTTTCTTTTTTCACAGTCATCTTACCAATGGTATCAACGCCGCCGGCACATCCAATAAAAAGTTCGCCTTCGTCTTCCGAATCAAGGTTGAGCAAAATCTTTCCTGTTAAAAAGCCTTGTTGCAAAGCAAACGCCCCGGAAAGGCCGGTTTCCTCGTCCACTGTGATGAGACACTCCAACGGGCCGTGTTCAATATCAGTAGCTGTCAGAAGCGCCATCTGGGCCGCAATACCAATGCCGTCGTCGGCACCGAGCGTGGTTCCATCAGCTTTCACCCATTCTCCATCAATCACAGGCACAATAGCATCGGTTTCAAAATCGAATTTCTTATCGCTGTTCTTTTCACAGACCATATCCATATGGGCCTGCAGAATAATGGTAGGTACTTTCTCTTTTCCGGGAGTCGCAGGCTTTCGAATTAACACATTCCCAATATCATCCGATTTCGCCTCCAACTGGTTGGCTGCGGCAAAATCAAGTAAAAACTGACGGATTTTTTCTTCTTTCTTAGATGGACGGGGAACCTGGCAGATATCCTCAAAATAGTTCCACAGTGGTTGTGGCTGTAGTTTTTCGAGTTTTCTCATACAATTAATTTTTAAACCTGCTCAATTTAAATGATCAACGAGCATATCGATCAATTAAATAATGTAGCAGTTCATGCTTGTTAAATGTTCAACTGAATGCGTTAATTATTGTTATTGAAGCCCATAAATTAAGCATATTATTTCATGCAGAACAATGATATCCATGCTTTCACAATGGTTTAACCAAATCAACTTAAAAAATACTGACTATTAAAACGACCGAGTTATTTCAACGATATTAGTTATACTGGCTAAAATAATTTAAAAGTTTACCGGCCAACTGGTCAAATATTGGTCGGGTGAATTCCACAAACATGTCCTGAGGATTGGGTGGTGGCACCGCTTTGTTATTTAATATGCGTATTTGCTCCTTCGTTAAAACTTCTTCATCGCCCACGAAAACACCGTACTGGTTGCGCCAAACAAACTGACCGGGTAGTTGGTCATTCACCACAACATCCTGCGTTTGATAGTTTTCTACCTGGACATTCAGCAACCCTTTGGACATGACTTCGTCAGTGATAATTTTAATCTTTCCACGCAACTTTTGTGGCCGATTTTCATAGCGTACTGAGTCACGACTTACCTGCACTTTCACTTTCTTTTGAATTACACGACTCAGGGTTTCCTCTTTTTCGTAGTGGTTTGGACGCCCAACAAAAAAATCGTAAAACTCAAGGCTGACGACAAAATCTGGGTATTGCAGGTTATTCTTTTCAGCTTCATCCGGCGTATAAAAGTTGACAAAACTTTGTTGTGGAAATTTTTCTTTCATTTTTTTGATCACTTCGCCATAGAAAAACTGGGCCGATAACTCATACCGCTTGGATGGCAACGGAATGGGTTCCAGGATCACTTTTAAGGTTGCCCGCTCTTTGGCGATCGCCATCTTTTCATCCACATCTTTGTAATTAGGCACCAAACGGGTTGCCAGTTGAAAATTGAAATAAGCTTGTTTGGCATCTTCACGGTTCTTTCCTTTCAAGCCAGCTAAACCAGCCTGGTAGCGTTCTTCGGCCGCCCGCTGTGTGGCATCACCAATTTCTGACGTATATGTTTTGGGTGAAGGGATCAACTTTCGGGCTGCCGGAACCCGGCGAATCAACTCACTCAGGTGATTCACCCGCTGCATAATATCCAGCGTCTTTTCCCACTTGAATTGATCATTACCACTCAGAATCTGGTCGATTTCTTCCTGGTAATAGTCCATGGCCATCGGGTAGCCTTCTTTCAATACTTTTTTGGCTTTTCGGTTGTCCGGATTATTGGACAATCGGGTGACTGCTTTTTCAATCGCCTGGAGGTAATCGCCTCGCTCAAGTGCCTTTCGCCCTGATGAACATCCGCCAAAAAGCAGTGTAATCAATGTCAGGTAAATCAGTTTTTTCATAGGTCTGTGTTTTTGGGAAGAACTACAAGCTTAGTGCCAGTTTTACGCCTCGAAAATCTTTTGATGAAAATGGGATTATGGCTAATTTCCCCGGTTTATTTTTCTTATGGCAAACAAGGTTTCCAACAGCTATTCCGATGGCGGCTCCAGCTACCGTATCACTCAACCAATGTCGATGATCATACAAGCGTGATAGCCCCACTGCAGTTGCAACCGTGTAGGAAAGAACGGGCACCCAATGCGTGTCAGCAAACTGGTTGGCGATCACCGATGCAACGGCAAACACAGCTGTTGTATGACCGGAAGGCATACTCTTCCCTTGCAAAGGTCCGCCAATATCATAGGGCGTCGCGTTCGGTGATGAGTCCGGCCGGTGACGTCCAATCAGACGTTTGGGAATCTGCACCACGGCACTGGCCAACGCAAAACTCTCCAAGGCCAGCAAACCAGTCGATTGGCTTTTCAAATTTTTAGCCAGCAAGCCATACCCCACAAATCCGCCAATGACAGCCATGGAATAATAGCCGCCCCACGGCTCCAAAAAATTGGCTGAAATGTTTCGCCCCGTCTGGCCTCCCCATTCATGCATATTTTGAAAACCAGTTTCAATCGGGTCATCCACCAGGAACAAGGCTGCTGTTGAAGCGGTCACTGCACCAAAAGTGGTCCAATCCCGTCCATCCCAATGGGCCGGGGCAGTAAATACAGTTTTGGTATCTTGCCAACATTTGGCAGCATAGTCGTGATTAATCTTAAGGGAATCAATTTGCGCGGAAGCCCAAATCGGCAACAAAAGAAGCAGTACAAAGAAATGTTTTGTTTTCATTAATTTGAATTATCGATTCTTTACTTCGATAGCGATGGTCAAATTTAGTTTTTCCAACTTAATAAACCCTTAAAACACGCTTAAATTGTTCTACCTTTACCGGCAAATCCACCAATTATGATCGAATCTTCCAACTTCAATCAAACATTTACACAATTCGATTTTGCTGAAGAAAATATCCAGGGTTTTGAATTTGAAGCCTGTTCATTCAATCATTGTTCATTTGCCCAATGCGATTTGTCAAAGGTTGATTTTATTGATTGTCAGTTTGAAAATTGCAACCTGATGATGGCCAAACCAACTGATACCGGGTTGAAAGACGTGAAGTTTACGGGTTGTAAATTGACCGGTTTTGATTTTAGCTTGTGCAACGATTTTTTATTCCAGGTTGAATTCGATTCGTGCCAGCTCAACTACGCCATTTTCAGCAAAAAGAAAATGAAGAAAACCCGGTTCACAAGATGCGTCATTGTTGAAGCAGATTTTACCGAAAGTGATCTCACGGAAGCAATTTTTCACGAATGTCAGCTGGATGGTTCAACCTTTTATTATACCACCCTCGAAAAAGCCGATCTGCGAACGGCAACTAATTTCAACATCGATCCCGAAGTCAACCGCATAAAAAAAACAAAGTTCTCAGTTTTTGGATTGCCGGGATTATTGCAGAAGTATGATATTCAGGTGGAAGGGTGAAAAGCTAGAAGCTGTATGTTGGAAATCTTTCTACGTTTGTAAAATTTAGAAGCGTATTGAGTAAAAACGGTATGATGGGAAGACTGTATGATGGTGAGCAAGGTGGTAGCTAGTAGCCAATGGCCAATTATCCAGCGAATAATGACTAACTATTCAATAACTAATGACCAAAAACCAGGCACTTCGCCCACAGCTCAGTATGATGGTGATGATCCAGGATCGAACATCATGCATCAAACTTCTTCGCTTCTTCCCAGTATTTGTCCATTTCAGCAAGCGGCATTTCATTTAGGTCCTTGCCTTTTTTTAACGTTTGGCTTTCCAGGTAATTGAACTGATTGATAAACTTCAGGTTGGTACGTTCCAGGGCAGCTTCAGGATCGACGCCATACAAGCGGGCTGCGTTGACCATGGCAAAAAATAAATCGCCAAATTCAGCTTCAACCTTGTCCTTGTTGTTCACCGTGATCTCGTGTTGCAGTTCGTCAATTTCTTCTTTCACCTTGTCCCAAACCTGTTCCTTGTGATCCCAGTCAAAACCGACGCCACTCACTTTTTCCTGGATACGATTTGATTTTACCAGTGCCGGCAACGATGCAGGAACGCCTTCCAGTACGGTTTTCTTTTTACGCCCCTTTTCTTTCAGCTTCAACTGTTCCCAGTTTTGTTCCACTTCGCGGGCGTTATTCACATCCACATCACCGTAAATGTGCGGGTGACGATAGATCAGCTTTTCATTCAAACTCGCTATCACATCAGCAATATCAAAGGCTTGCTTTTCGGACCCAATTTTGGCGTAAAAAACGATGTGCAGCAACAAATCACCGAGTTCCTTTTTCATCTCCTGCAAGTCAGATTTTAAAATCGCATCTCCCAACTCGTAGGTTTCTTCAATGGTCAGTTTTCGCAACGACTCAAATGTTTGCTCCCGGTCCCACGGGCATTGCTCCCTCAGCTCATCCATAATGGTGAGTAATTTATCAAACGCTTCCAATTTACGGTTCATCTGCTTTCTCCTTTGATTTTACGAATCATCAAAATTACAATCTTTATTGAAAGCAGCCAGATGATGATCAGGAAAATGAAAAACACCCCCATTAAAATTGGATGACAAAAAATTCTGAATGAGAAAAATGATTAATAAAACAAGTGATTTAGTGGCTTTTACTAATCTTTCAACTGAATAAAAACACCATGCACACTGGCGTACCCCATTGCCCGGGTGAGGTGACCTTTACCAAAGGTATCTTCCAGTAAAATAATGCTACCCGGACTAAAATTTCTTTTTTCACCATCACTGGTTTCAACTTCTAACCGACCGGATGTCTGCATAAAAAACTGCTTATGAGGTGACGGGTGCCAATCCCCCAGCCACTCAGATGGAATGGAGCACATGATCGTCCGTTCTGATTTAAACGGTGCAGACATGTTGATGGGCATTGCCGGCGGAGCATATTCAACAGGAGAGAAATGTACCATCACATCTTCAAAATGGGACTCACCGGTCGCATCGGCATAAATACGTGTGTATTTCATAAATTTCCGTTTTTGATTAAACAAATTTTTTAAATCCCTCCAGCCTAAACACAACAGAAATTAACGAACCTTTTTGTTTTAGGTGGGCAGTCGGTGTAATGATTTGCTGATGATTACACGACCCCCTCATTTAAAAAACGGTTCTCCTATTTATAAACGAGACTAACAGCTATTTGTTTTTCATTCTAATACTCGGCAGCTTGCCCCGATACAGGAACCGATGTGTGAAACTGGACAAACACCCATTTCCCATCCTGCTTTTCCAAAACACCTGTCATCCGAACGCCTTGCATGTTAACCATCTGGGTATCGACCTTCATCGACCAGTCCATCACTTCGGAAAACCACGCTGTATTTCCGGTGGGGTTCACATTGATGACCTGATCGCTAACATCTATTTTCGCATCACTAAAAGCGGCAAATTGTTGTTGCACCGATTCTTGCAAAGCGTCGTAGCCAACCCAGCGTTCAGAAGCATCAGTCCCAAAACAAACCATATCAGCATCGTGCGCCATCAGATTCTTTAACAGGTTCATATCTTCATTTTCAAGCACCGTTGCGAAATCATCTACGGCAGCTTTTACCTGCGTCTTTTCTGCCTTCAGGTCAACCTTGGGAGTGCAACTGTTCATACTCCACATAATTCCGAATAAGAAATACAAATACAATCTTTTTCATGTCGAATTAAATTAAAGAATTGATTATACGACATTTACTTTTTTTTTGTTTGCTATCGACAATTACGAAACTTCGAAAAGCTCACTTTTCATTTAACCTGACCTGGAAAAACTGATTTTTTATTGAACCTTTTCGTTCGGGCGTGTACCGTTGAAAAATGCGACGATTATGTTGTTTGGCAAAAAGAAATATTTGGGCTTAATAATAGCCCTGTTTTTACTAATTTTAGCTTATGTGTTGATGAGTGGACCCGATAATAGCGGCCCTGCAAAATTCAATGACGCTGTCTTCAATTTTCGGAGGGTGACGCTTGCACCGCTGGTAATCATTGGCACATACATTGGCTTAATTGTATTGATATTGAAGCAACCGGAAAATTGATGTTCGGAAGAAATACCAAAATAATCAGTGACGAGAAACTGATGCAGGCCATCGCTTGTGGCGATCAGCAGGCATTCAACGAATTGTACGGGCGTTACAAAGATCGTTTGTACTACTATTTTTTTCGTATGCTGGGAAATTCCGAAGAGCTGGCCAATGATTTCCTGCAAGAAGTATTTCTAAAAATTATTGAAAAACCAGGGCGTTTTAATCCAAGCTATCCATTTAAAACATGGGTATTTTCGGTTGCATACAATTTGTGTAAAAACGAATACCGGCGCCGGGAAGTCCGCCAGGAGACACCACCTACCGAAACACATGCCAACCCGATCATGCCAGGCAACATCGATAAGGAAGAACTTTTATCACGCATCTTTGAGAGCCTGGAAGAACTAAGTTCCGAGCACCGATCGGTCTTTATCATGCACTATCGGGAGGGTTTCCAGGTAAACGAAATTGCCGGAATGCTTGAATTAGCTCCGGGAACGGTAAAATCCAGGTTGTTTTATACGCGGAAATATTTAGCTGACAAGTTTCAGCACTTAAAAGGTGAAATTGAATTTTAAAAACGCATGCCATGAGTGAAATCGATTTAAAAGAACTGATCAGAAAAGATGCTGTTGGCCAACCCAACACAAGCGTGGAAGACCGGCTGAACTATGCATTTATGCTGAAGTCGTCGCGATTGAAAGTCAGGCAAAATTCATTCTCCGGCTTTTTCGGTTGGTTTTTCTCCATGAAAGGCATGGGCGTAAAAACAGCCATTGCTGGTATTTTGTTGGCTTTTGTCATGCTGAAGCCCCAAATCGGCATGACTCCTGGGTCCGCCTCACCACTGGATTCATTGAGCATCAATCAAAGTTCAGTGATCGATTCTACCGTTTTTCAGGCAGATGCGAAAACAACAAGGGATAGCATATTTTAGTTGAAAACTGCAAGGGAATAGAATCAAATTTCAAATCGAAAAATCCAACATCCAAAACTTAACAAGATACAAGCAAAACACCTATGTGGTCAGCCTCTTTCATCCACCATTTTACTCTGCCATCTGCCCAATCATGTTACCGATTGTGGGCGAAGCGCTATGCGGGTAATCCGTTAAGCGCGTTGTCCAGTGTTGATGACCAATTTCCTAATGACTAGTCAACCACCCTGCATCCGCTTCATGTATTGTTCCAATTGTTGCTGCATACGTTGGGCATTATCCAATTTATTTTGACGAGCCATCAGGGCTAATTGTTGGAACAAATACATTTTCATCCCCAATTCCTGTGAAAAGTCAGAGCCGGTTTGATTCCCCAATTCAAGGTAGTAATTGATCCACTGGCCGAATTTGTGTTCCAGCAAAGCCAATCGCTGCTCTCCAGCAGCCCTTTCGTTCAACTGGAAATACAAACCACACAACAGCACCGAATGGTAATCCACCGGCCAATTGTGCGATGGCATTACTTGCTCAGCTTCATGAATAACCTGCAATACCTTTTCATTCTCATGGTTTTCAGTCAGCGCTTTGGCCAGCCGGTAAAAGGCTGGGCGAATTTGTGCTGAAGCAAACAGACGGCGATGATGCCAATTAAAATACACCGTGCTGTCTTCAAGATTCTCCCAATTGCAGCGTTCGATCAGGTTGGTATACATTTTTCTGACATCCACACTTCCCGTGTCAATTACAGACTCACTTTTGTGAAATTCGGGTACCAACGTGTACACCAGTCCATCACACCGCAAATAATTTTGCAGCCCATATTGTTTGGGATCAATTAACGACGTAAAACAAATCGGGCGATGATTACTATTCGACGCCAAAATATCCCAAAACGCCAGCTCATTTCGGTAGAGATAATTTTTCTTCAACGTTACCGGAATCTTTTGATCACCAATCCTCAGGTTCATCTTTGAAACGGGAATAAAGTTGACGGATCCACCATTCCGAAGTTGCACTTTGGTTTGCGAGCTGTCATTAGCAACAAAATCCAGCACCTGCCTCACGTTGGGCTCCCGCTTCAAACGAGGGATCACCGGCAAGTAATCCATGTCACCCAAAGCATACTTCTCCACAGGAATTGAAAGCCGGACTCCTTCATTCTCATATATTTTGTGGTGAATCTGCTCCATATACCACCCGGCGCTCAGGTAAGGCATCACAACCACCCGCACATCCTGCCGGATGCCTTCCACCTCCTGGCAGTACCACAACGGATAAGTATCATTGTCGGCATGGGTGAAAAGAATGGCGTTTGGTTCGCAACACATCAGGTAATTGCGGGCAATATCGCGTGCAGAGTATCGTCCCGAACGATCATGATCACCATAGTTTTGTTGCAACAGAATTCCCGGAGCAGTCGCTAATGCAAGTAACCCAGTCAACAATAAGGCCGGTCGCTGTTTCATCTTCGATTGTAAAAACCCGAACAACGCCAGGGCGCCCAAGCCAATCCAAAGACTGAAAACAAAAAAAGACCCCACATACACATAGTCACGTTCACGTGGAGTGATGGGAATTTCGTTGAGATAAACCACCAAACCAATACTCGTCAATCCAAACAAAACAACCATTCCCAGGAACGTTTGCTTTTCTTTCCGGTAGTGAAAAAACAGACCGACTAAGCCAAGCAGGAGTGGCAAAAAATAGTAGCTGTTGTGTCCGCGGTTTTGTTTCAGCACATCAGGCAGGTTTTTGCGATCCCCCAATCGAGCTTGATCAACCAGGGAAATACCCGATGACCAATTCCCGTTTTCCGGTCCGCCGTACCCCTGAATATCGTTTTGGCGCCCTACAAAATTCCACATAAAATAGCGCAGGTACATGTGACCGAACTGATAGCGCAGGAAATACATCAAGTTTTCACCAAAGGTTGGAATGGTTGTTTGTTTTCGTTGCTCATCAGCGGCTCGGTAACTCACCTTCTTTCCTTTCATGGACACCCATCTTTTGTATGCTTGAAGATGTTCCGGATCCTTGCTGTTCAAGCGCGGAAAAAAACAGGTAGTGCCCTCCTCATAGCTGACTCTCGGATTTAATCGAGTCGGAAAGTATCGTTTGCCATCATATTCATAGCTCACCCGCTCCTCGTATAATTTTGGCACCGAACCATAATTTTCGCCATACAAAATGGGGCGGCTACCATAGCTTTCCCGGTTCAGGTAATCGATTAACTCGAACGTCGTTTCCGGGTTCCCCTGATCCACCGGCGGATTGGCCTGTGAACGAATAAACGAAGCAAAATAGGACGTGTAACCCAGCATCAGGAAAAGCAGACAAAGCAACGCCAGGTTCAGTGACGTTTTGTGTTTTCGGTGAGAATACAATAGTCCAATGACAAGCAATACAGCCAGCAGCAATATATAAAAATAGAAACCGGAGTTGACAGGCAATTCCAGTCGGTTCACGGCAAACAATTCAAACGGGCCGGCCAGCGAAAACACGCCGGGAATAAAAACTTTCATCAAGATGACAATGAAAGCACCAGAACCAGCAAGCACTAGAAGCAATCCTTTCAACGATGGCTTGTATTTTTTAAAATAGGTGATCAACGCCACGGACGGCAACACCAATAAATTGAGCAGATGGACACCGATTGACAAACCTGTAAAAAAGAAAATCAATACGATCCACCGATTAGCACTTGACTGTCCGGATTCACGTTCCCAGCGTGTAACTGCCCAAAGTACCAATGCCATAAACAAGGATGAAAGTGCATAGACCTCGGCTTCAACAGCAGAGAACCAAAACGAATCAGTAAACGCAAAAGCCAGTGCACCCACTGCCGATGCCAGCAAAACAGCCACTTTCTCTTTCGGGGAAATCTTTTGCATCAGCCAAACAGAAATCCAAAACAGGAACATGACCGTTGCTGCACTTGATATCGCGGAAATCAGGTTGACCATAAAAGCCACCAGATCACGATGACCGAAACTAAGCAACGAAAACACCCGCCCCAACAGCATAAACAAGGGTGCTCCCGGCGCATGACTAATCTCCAGCTTATAGGCCGAAACCAAAAATTCACCACAATCCCACAAACTCATCGTGGGTTCCAACGTCATTACATAAATGATCAGGGAAAGCACAAAGATGGCCCA
>DATFMO010000670.1:0-10915 GCA_035266925.1 Sunxiuqinia sp.
CTTATGCAAAAGGAGGTAAAATTGGATTGTTCGGTGGTGCCGGTGTTGGAAAAACCGTATTGATCCAGGAATTGATCAACAACATTGCATTGGCCCACAGTGGTCTTTCAGTATTTGCAGGTGTTGGTGAACGTACCCGTGAAGGGAACGACTTGTTGCGTGAAATGATTGAAGCCGACATTGTTGACTATGGTAAAGAATTTAAGGAATCGATGGAAAAAGGCAGCTGGGACCTTTCAAAGGTTAATCCGGAAGCTTTGAAGAAATCGAAACTGGCATTGGTGTTTGGACAGATGAATGAGCCTCCTGGCGCCCGTGCCCGTGTTGCTTTATCAGGATTGACCATTGCGGAAAGTTTGCGTGATGGCGACGGATCAACAAGCTCAGGTCGTGATATTCTGTTTTTTGTGGATAACGTGTTCCGTTTTACACAGGCTGGTTCAGAGGTGTCAGCACTTCTGGGACGTATGCCATCAGCTGTAGGTTATCAGCCAACATTGGCAACTGAGATGGGAAACATGCAGGAGCGAATCACCTCAACAAAAAATGGATCGATTACTTCCGTTCAGGCGGTTTATGTGCCTGCTGATGACTTGACCGACCCGGCACCTGCGACCACATTTGCCCACTTGGATGCGACAACGGTGTTGAGCCGTAAAATATCAGAGCTCGGTATTTATCCGGCTGTTGATCCGCTGGATTCAACGTCACGAATTCTGTCTCCCGATGTTGTTGGAGACGAGCATTACAACTGTGCTCAGCGTGTCAAAGAAATTCTGCAACGCTATAAAGAATTGCAGGACATCATTGCCATCCTGGGTATGGATGAACTTTCCGAAGAAGATAAATTGATTGTTCACCGTGCACGTCGTGTTCAGCGTTTCCTTTCCCAGCCGTTCTTTGTCGCCGAGCAATTCACCGGGCTGAAAGGTAAACTGGTAAGCATTGAAGACACCATCAAAGGATTTAACATGATTATGGATGGCGAAGTTGATAAGTATCCTGAAGCAGCGTTCAACCTTGTTGGAACCATTGAAGAAGCCATTGAAAAAGGAGAAAAAATGCTGGCAGAAGCTGCGGCCTAAATCTCAACTGACAAACTATGTTTCTTGAAGTTATAACACCACATAAAACACTATTCTCCGGAGAAGTCACGCTGGCAAAATTTCCGGGAAGCGATGGGTCTTTCGAAGTGATGGAGAACCATGCTCCCATCATTTCAACCCTGGGTGAAGGCCAAATAAAAGCGATCGAATTAAATAAGGAAGTTCATTTTTATGATATTACCGGGGGTGTGATTGAAGTAAAAAGCAGCAAAGTTATTGCGCTGGTTGAATCAGCTCCAGCAGTAGAATCAGCATAAAAAAATAACCGATTATACTTGAAATACCCTGAAAGATCAATATCTTCAGGGTTTTATTTTTCCATTGAAAACCAAAATACTTATCATACGGTTTAGCTCCATTGGGGATATTGTTTTAACCACCCCCGTAATGCGTTGTCTGAAAAAGCAATTGGACAATGTTGAGATTCATTTTCTCACCAAAGAGAAACATGAGGAATTGGTAGTGGCCAACCCGTACATTGATAAGATTCACCTGCTTCAGGGAAATCTTTCCGAAGTGAATCAACAACTTCAAAAAGAAAAATTCGATTACATCATCGATCTGCACCACAACTTGCGCAGCCAGATTGTCAAACGAACACTGCGTGTAAAAACCTACAGTTTACACAAGTTGAATGTCAAAAAATGGCTGCTGGTTAAATTCAAGATCAACATCATGCCGAACATTCATATTGTCGATCGGCTGATGGATACCGTGGCGCCCCTAGGTGTAAAAAACGATTTGGCAGGCCTGGATTATTTCATTCCAAAAGATGAAAAATTTGACTTTTCAAAACTCCCGGAAAGCTTTCAAAAAGGCTATGTTGCCGTGGTGCTTTCGGGAACATACCATACCAAACGGTTCCCGGCGGAAAAACATCTGGAACTAATGGATAAAGCTGATGTCCCATATATTTTACTTGGGGGAAAAAGTGAGTCGAAACTGGCCAAAAAGATAGTAAAAGAAACAAAAGGGCAGGTCGTTAATTTATGCAGTAAACTGTCAATTAATCAATCGGCATTGATCGTAAAACAGGCTAAGCTCGTTGTTGCCAACGACACTGGACTGATGCACATTGCTGCTGCCTTTAAAAAGAAGATTTTGTCGATCTGGGGAAGTACAACGCCCAACCTGGGCATGACCCCCTATCTGCCGGATAAAGCTTCGAAACAACAGCGGGTGGAAGGACTCAGTTGTCAGCCTTGTTCCAAGATTGGTCGCCACCAATGTCCCAAGAAGCATTTCCGCTGCATGCTCGATCAGGATACAACCGAAATGGCTTCGTGGGTCATGCAAAATTATTAGGCAAACACCTGATGAATCCGCTCCAGGGCTTCCTGCAACGTTCTTCTCGGACAACCAATGTTAATGCGCATAAAACCAGCACCTTGCTTGCCAAACTGTACCCCTTTATTCAATCCAACACCAGCATCAATCAATTTCTCATTCAATTCCTTGTCCGTCAAATCAAAGGCTGAAAAATCAAGCCAGATCAGATAGGTGGCTTCTGGCTTCATCGGAACAACCTGCGGTAGGTTTTCCCTGAAGAAGTCTTCCAGGAAACGATAGTTCTGATCGAGATAGTCAACCATTTGATCTACCCATTCCGCACCTTCGCGATAAGCTGTTTCCAGCGCAATGGAACCAAAAATATTTCCCATGTGCAAGTGAGGAACTTTCAAGGTGCGTTCATAGCGCACAAAATGCTTTTTGTTTGGAATAACGACAAAAGAGGTCGTCAAACCAGCAATATTGAACGTTTTGCTGGCCGCCATACAAACCACGCAGTTATTAGCAATTTCTTCGGAAAGGGTTGGCAGCGGCACGTGTTTGTTTCCATCGTACACCAAGTCGGCATGAATCTCATCGGAAACGATCAGCACGTCATTCTCCAGGCAAATGTTGGCCAGATCCGAAAGTTCCTTCTTCGTCCACACCATTCCTCCCGGGTTTTGCGGATTACACAACAGCAATATTTTCGATTGCGGCGTGATTTTCTTTTTAAGATCCTCCAAATCGAATGTGTATCGACCATTCACCAACTTCAACGGATTCTCCACCATGGTACGCTTTGTTCCTTTCACCGAATCGAAAAACGGGAAATAAACCGGCGGTTGTACAATCACCTCATCACCCGGCTTCGAGAAAGTTTCAATGGCCAGCGTGAGTCCGGCAACCACGCCGGGACTGAACGAAACCCACTCCTTCTCAACCGCCCAGCCATGGCGCTGCTTCAACCAATTAATGATGGCTTCAAAGTAGGAATCATCCCGAAATGTGTAGCCTAAAACTTCATGTTCGAGCCTTTTCTTCAAAGCATTAATGATAAAATCCGGTGTTTTAAAATCCATATCGGCCACCCACAGTGGCAGGACATCATCGGTACCAAAGATCATTTGGCGGGCGTCGTATTTTAAACTGTTGGTATTGGTGCGATCAACGATCTCGTCAAAATTGTATTTCTTCATGTTTCTATAGTTCGAAATATTAGTATAAAAAGCGGATGAGGCTAAAGTTCAATCTTCTTCAAAAAAAGTGGTTCACTTTCCCGTTGCACCTGCAACACAAAATTAAACCGGTTCAAATCCAGGCAAAGGTCAAAGTCTGACGATGGCGCCCAGCTCTGTTTTGCAGGGTCGAAGAACCGTGCTCCGGCCCCTGTTTTCAGTTTTCCCACCATTGCCTCAAAATCAACAGGCTTTTCTTCCAGCCTGGCTTTAACATACTCAGCCAAAAAAGTGTCCTCATCAGTTGGATACTGACAGGCATAACCCATGCAAACCAAGCTCAACTTTTCAGGATTCTTCTGCTTTACGTATTGAATGATGGCACCTGCATTGACAAAACTACCTGTAATAATCTCACTGGCACCAGTTGCATTCACAATGCCCTGTGTTCCACTACTCGTGGTGTGTACCATCGTTTTTCCCTGTAAAATACCGCTCAGCACCTGAGACGGCGAATTCCCAAAATCGAACCCTTCAGGCTTTTTCTCATGACGTTCGCCAACCAATACATAGTCCGGGTTATTTTGCTTCAGATGATACGCCAAATCAATATTTCCAACCGGGAAAATTTTTTCCACACCACGATCAAACGCGTAACACGCGACCGAAAACGCTCGAAACACGTCAATTATCACCGTTAATCCTTCAGCCTGTTTTGCTCCATCAAGTAGATGCAATATCTCTATCTTCATCAAATTGAAATAAAATTAATAGTTAAAATTATTGCTTGGCACTGTTTTTGTTTTATCCAAATACCTTTCCATAAATCTCGATTTTACAAATACTTCACACACATTTTATATTTATAGTTTTTATCTATATGTTGGACAACATAAATTTAACCTAGGCTTAAAATATGTTCTTGAGCATGTTATTTCGACACACGTTATATTTGTACTGTGATTCATATTAAACTTTTAAAAGTCAAAACTATGAAAACATTTAGAACAATTACCATGATGTTTGCTTTAACAGTTATTGCAAACATTGCCCTTGCAACGGGAAACTTGCGTTTAAACATCCTGCCATTGACGGCAGAACGTGCTGTTGTCGCCATTTCAAACGACGCGCAGAGCAAATTCGAAATCAGTATTAAAGATTCCAGAGGCGGCGTTGTCTACTACAAAGAAACAGAAGGCACTATGACCGACTACCGTAAAGTGTATGATTTTTCGAAACTGGAAACCGGTGATTACAAATTGATTGTGAGCATCGATGGTGTAAAAGGAGAACGTAATTTCAGCATCAACCACAACGAAATCAGCGTTGGAAAAGCCAAAATTTTGGAAGCACCGTTTTTTTCGTACAAAAACGACGTCCTGCGCCTGGCTTATCTGAACCACTCTGCTGAGAAAATGAAGCTTTCAATTTATGGCAATGGGGAACTGATTTACAGTAAAGCATTGGAAAATAACTTTTCTGTAAACGAAGGACTTGACCTTTCTAAATTGTCATCTGGTGAGTACCTGGTTGTTTTAGCCTCTGGAGATGAGACCTACGATTATACCGTAGATGTTGACTAAGAAATAGAAAATCAAATCATTTTTTTCCAATGCGGTTATCCAAAAGAGACCGCATTTTTTTATGTCCTTTTTTGAGCACTCTGCTTTCGAGATAATGAGGTGCCGTTTATCACTTTTTATTTGCTGCATTTTTGATTACTTTGAGTTAGTCGATATTCTAATCATCTAAAATTGACAGTCATGTACGGAACAATCAAACAAGACTTACAGCAAAAATTGGCCGAACTCAAAGAGCAAGGACTTTATAAAACCGAGCGAATCATTACCTCTCCACAAAGCTCGAACATCAAAGTTGGTGACGATACAGAAGTGTTGAATTTCTGCGCCAACAATTACCTGGGACTGGCCAGCCATCCGGAAGTGGTGAAAGCTGCACAGGAAATTATGAATGACTGGGGATTTGGATTGTCATCCGTCCGGTTTATTTGCGGTACGCAGGCGATTCACAAAGAACTGGAGCAAAAAACATCCGAGTTTTTGGGAACGGAAGACACGATATTGTACTGCGCGGCATTTGATGCCAACGGTGGTGTTTTTGAACCACTGATGGGTGAAGATTCAGCCATCATTTCGGATGAGTTGAACCACGCCTCCATTATTGACGGCGTTCGATTGTGCAAGGCGCAGCGTTATCGCTACAAGCATTCTGACATGACTGAGTTGGAACGTTGCCTCGTGGAAGCCCAATCCGAAAAGTACCGCGTTGTGGTGACTGATGGCGTATTTTCTATGGATGGTGATTTAGCCAAACTTCCTGAAATTGTGAAACTGGCTGAGAAATACGATGCACTGGTGATGGTCGATGATTCGCATGCCACTGGCTACATCGGCAAAACCGGGCGAGGAACAGCGGAACACTTTGGCCTCTTGGGCAAAATTGACATCATCACTACGACGTTTGGGAAAGCGCTCGGTGGTGGAAATGGCGGCTGCACATCGGGACGCAAAGAAATTATTGAAATGCTACGCCAACGTTCGCGCCCGTATCTATTTTCCAATACGCTAGCGCCGGCAACGGTTGGTGCAACTTTGAAAGTGTTGGACATGCTTTCAACTTCCTCCGAATTACAAAATCGCACCATGAGCAATGCCAAGGCTTTCCGCAACAAAATGGAAGCTGCCGGTTTTGATTTGGTGAAAGGCGACACAGCTATCGTTCCGGTCATGTTGTACGATGCACCACTTGCTGTAAAATTTGCCGACAAACTGCTGGAGGAGGGCATCTACGTCATCGGCTTTGTGTATCCGGTTGTTCCCAAAGGGAAAGCCCGAATCCGTGTTCAACTTTCGGCAGCCCACACCCCCGAACAAATTGACCGGGCTGTTGATGCCTTTGTTAAAGTGGGGAAAGAATTGAAAGTGATTTAACAGATCATTCAAGATATTGAGCATGTTTCTATGCTCAATTCGCTTCATAAAAATCCGAAGGGATCCGATTTTCTAAAAGATCGGATCCCTTTCAGTTTTTATTGAGCAGGTGACTCGAAGTCACCTGCTCAATAGTTAAAACAATTGAGGGCTTCACGAAAAGTGAAACCCTCAAAAAATGATCTTTCAATTCAATCTGTTATAATTCAATTGGATTTCCGTTGTAGAAATCTAATATTTTGGTTCGGAAAATGTAATCGTATTTGGCTTGTGCCAGGTCGCTTTTTGCCTTGGTGAGATTGTTTTTTGCCTGGTTGTATTCCACTGAGTTCACCATGCCAACATTATATTTTTCTTCCGTATAGCGAAATGCTTCCTGCATCGATTCTACAGCTTTGTTGCTCGCAACATACTTTTTAAGGGCTGCCAGGGCGTTTGTATAAGCTTGTTCAATATCTTTTCGCAGAGTGTTCTTTGTATTTTGAACTTCCAGCTCCTGGTTCATCACCTGGAGTTTAGCATTGTCTATTTGAGTGCGAGCTTGTAACTTATTAAAAATGGGGATGTTCATGGAAGCGCCAACATAATACCGCTCATTACTTTTCATCTGTTCCTGGAATGACATCGGGTACCTATCGTTATAATAATTGTTGTAATTAGCACCAACTGAAACACTGGGATACAGTGAACCTTTCGCGATAGCTACTTGCTCTTTGTAGCCACCCAAGCGGTATTCAGCACTTTTAACTTCCGGCATAATCTTCACCGCATTGTTAAACACGTCCATGGAGTTTAAAAGTGTACGGTTCGCCGTAACTACCGGCAACACCGGCTTTTCAATTGTAAACTTTTCGGTGGATGGCAACTCCAGCAACTGGTATAAATTCAAATAAGCCAACTGCAGACTATTCTGTTGGGTCACCAGGTTTAATTCCTCGCTGGCCAGCTGAGCCTGAATCTCCAAAAGGCTTCCTTTAGCCAAACTTCCGGCATCCACCAGCTTTTTTGTCCGATCAATTTGCATCTTGGTCACATCAATCTGATCCTGCGCCACCTGCTCCAACTCCTGATCCATCAGTATCTCCAGATAGGCTGCTGCAATATACAACATGATGTCATCTTTCGATTTCTGCAAATCGGATTGACTTGCCTGCAAATCAAGTTTTGCTTTTTCAATGGAGTTTCTCAAAATCAAGCCATTCCACAGCATCAAGTTAGCACTCAACCCGCCACCAGTTTGGTTTGAGTTGAAATTTGCGTAGGTGTTGTCACTCTGCAAGGTCCTCCCAAAATTGAAACTGTTGGAAAGACTTCCACTTAACGAAGGAAGCATGTTATTTTTTGCCTGTTTCAGTTGATTGTTGTAATAACCGGCATTGATGGATTGTTGTTTGATCTGAATATTGTTGTCAAGCGCATAGTTGATACACTTTCGTAAATCCCACTTTTCTTGTGCACGGGTCACTCCTGAAAATAGAAGTAGAAAAGATGCAACAAGCAGCAAAATATGTTTCATGGTTAATCTATTTTAGTTTTCCAATGGGCTAATTTAGTCATTCATTTGAAATTTACCGGATTAGCCTTGGCTATTTTCTTTTTGTTCTTTCAGCTTTTTAGGATCGATCTTGTCCCCTTTCACCTTGTCATTTTTTGTCAAACCAGAGACGATTTCAATATTTATGCCATCGGATATCCCGGTTTTCACCTTGCGCTTCTCATATTTGCTTTCATCGGCATTCACTAAAACGTCAACAAAAGCTGAATCATTTTCAAAATGAAGCATGCCTTCCGGGAGCACCAACACACTGTCTTTTCGATCGAGCACGATGCTAGCGTTTGCGCTGTAACCGGCTCGAATGAACTGGTTGTCTTTTAGCGAAACATTGGCTTTAATTTCAAACTGAATAGCCCCGTTTTCTTCTTTGCCTTTCGGCGATATGTATTCTAAAGTTGCATTGAATTTTTCCTTCTCAATGGCGCCAATTTCCAACTCAATGGGCATGCCTTCTTTAATTTTTCCCACTTCGGTTTCATCCACTTTCCCTTCGAAAATCATGTCCTGCATGTTGGCCACCGATGCAATTGTGGTTCCTTCATTGAAGGTATTCGATTGAATGACTGAATTCCCTACTTTAACTGGCACATCGAGCACCATACCGTTGATGGTGGAACGCACCAGCGTATTGGTTGCTGTTTTTGCCTTTTTAGTTACCCCATTTTTAATCAGTTCCAGGTTATTCTCTGCAGCAGCAACTTCTTCTTTGCCCGAATCGTAAGCAACCTTCGAGTTCATGTAATCTTCGTAGGAAATGACTTTCTCATCAAACAATTTTTGCTGACGATCAAAATCCGATTTAGCATCTTCAAAATTGATTTGAGCACGTTTCAACCTGGATTCGGCAGTGTTCAGGTTTACCATGTCCGGGATGATCTTGATCCGGGCAATGACCTGATCTTTCTTTACAAAATCACCTGCTTCAACAAATAGCTCGTCAATAATTCCTGAAACCTGGGGCTTAATATCAATCTCCTGACGTGGCACCACCGAACCGGTAGCGACCGTTTTTTTGATCACATTGCTCACAAATGGTGACTTGTTTTCAAAGACGTCAGGTTGCTTCTTCGATTTGGTGTACAAGAAATAAATCGTTCCACCAAATATGCCCACCAGGACGACTATTCCTAAAATTCTAAAAAACTTTTTCATCGCATTGGTTTTTATCGTTTTCTGTTTTCATTGATTATTCAAAATTCGTTCTTCTAACTTTCGCTAGATTCCCTCATCGCGCAGGGCGTCAATGGGTTTTATTTTGATGGCCCGGCGAGCAGGAATGAATCCGGCAAACGCGCCTGATACCACCAGTACCGCCAGGGCAGACAGCGCCATCGACAGGTTGACCTCCGGATGACGAAAAAACACTTCATCGCCTGCAGACAGTAGGATTTGATTGAGCACCTCCAACAGTCCAACCCCAAGCGACAGCCCAATATAACCGGCCATGACAGTCAGGAAAACACTTTCCGCAATAATATGAAGCATGATTTTACCCGGCGTAGCGCCAATCGCACGTTGGATGCCAATCTCCTGGGTACGCTCTTTGATGATCACCAGCATGATGTTGCTGACACCAATCACTCCGGCCATGAGCGTTCCGATTCCCACGATCCACGTCAGTGCCTGGATACCGAAAAAAAGCATGGAGAACTTTTTAAACTGAGTTTCGAGGTTGAAAGAACCAATGGCCTGCACATCATCAGGTGCAATCTTGTGCCGCTTTTTCAAAATTGTTTTCAGCTTGTCCTCGAGGGTACTCACGCCGGTTCCTTTTTTCGCTGTAACTGAGAAAAAGTGAATGACATTGCCATAATTGTATGCCGTTTGCATGGTTGAAAACGGGATGATGATCGTCTCTTCCTTCTTCCCACCACCAATATTAATGCGGGTTTCCGGGTGAATAACGCCAACCACCTGGAAGTAGACACCGCTAATTTTGAGGTATTGTCCAATCGGGTCCTCATCTTTATCAAACATGACTTCCTGAACCCGTTCTCCAATGACACATACCTTGCGTTTTTGAATTACGTCAATTTCATTCAAAAGGCGGCCTTTCAAAGGTGTCCACTGGTCAATTTTGAAATAGTCGGGATAATCCCCGTAAATATTGAAAGCGCCGGTCCGCTCACCACGTACCGTGTTATCGCCATTCTGTTGCCAGCCAAAAAGCCGCGGTGACAAATACTCGATTTCACTTACATTTTGGCGAATGTATTGTATATCCTGGTTGTCGTAATGCCAACGGCGTCCGCGTTGAAATCCTTCGTAGGGGACACTGGTACGCTCGGTCCAGAAAAAGGCTGAATTGGTGGCAAAGGCTTTCACACCCTCCATCACGCCATTTTCCAATGCACGTCCTGCACCCGACATAATGATGAGCATGAAGATGCCCCAAAACACGCCAAATGCCGTCATGAAGCTGCGTAGGCGGTTTTGCTTGAGGGCGCTTATTATTTCTTTCCAAAGATCTGCATCAAACATGGTTCTGGTTTTTTGCGGTTATTCGTCGCGCAAGGCAACAATGGGTTTAATACTGGCGGCTCGTTTGGCGGGTATGTAGCCGGCAATGGTTCCTGCCACGATCAGCAAAATAGTAGCAGAAACAGCCACACCAAAGTCAACCGTTGGATTCAGGAACATGGTTTCTCCCTGTTGCGGCCCGGCCGAAGCCGACTGAACCATCATAAAATTAACCAGTTCCATCAGGCCGGTTCCAAGCACCAGACCGATGTAACCAGCCAAAGTTGTAATGAGCACAGACTCCAGCAAAATCAGTCCAACGACCGAAGCCGGACTAGCTCCGATGGCTTTTCGAATCCCAATTTCTTTGGTGCGCTCCTTCACTACGATCAGCAT
>DATFMO010000671.1:0-2333 GCA_035266925.1 Sunxiuqinia sp.
GCAGAAAGTTCGTTCTCGAAAATAAGCCTCACTCATCGCGAATATTTCACGCTCATTCCTAAAGATTTGTCGTTTGCCTATCGTTTGGCTTACCAAACAACGCTGGGTGGCGATGTGCCGTTTTATTACGAATCTCATGTCATTACTTCAATATTAAAAGGAGCTACGTCTGAGGGACTTGGTGGCTCAAAGACACTGCGAGGGATCCGTCGCAACCGGGTAGTGGGTGATGGTTTTTTCTATGGAAATGCTGAGTTACGTTGGAAATTTGTGCGTTTTCAATGGCTCAACAACAACTTCTACTTTGGCTTGAATAGCTTCCTCGATTTTGGACAGGTCACTAAAAAAATTCCAACGAACATCAATTCATCTGTCAACTGGCCATTGGATCATGGCTTTTCCGATTATTTTGATCCGGGAGCTGAAAAGATGCACTTTTCCTATGGTGCCGGTTTACGTGCAGCGATGAATGAAAACTTCGTGATTGCTGCTGATTATGGACTGGCCGCTGATCAACGGGATGGGAATTCCGGATTTTATATTGGATTGAATTATTTGTTTTAATATAACATACGAATAGATGTTGAAAGAGCCTGGCTATTTAGTCATTGATAGCCGGGCTTTTTAATGGTCAATATTGTGTGGTTGTACAGTATCTTCTTCAATACAAATGGCTTTTATTGCATTGAATGTATCTTCGATGTCGTTGTCCAATCCAACGGAAAAACGAACCAAGCCTTCAGAAAGGCCCATTTCTTTTTGCACGTCTTCCGGCACTTCGGAAGAAGTACTTTTCCCCGAACAACTGAATAAGGTTTTAAAATATCCCAGGCTGACTGCGAGATAGCCAACATCACGTTCCTGCATTTTTTGCATGACCTGGTTGGCTTTTTGAGAACTCTCGAAATCGATAGCGAGCATTCCACCAAATCCAAAATCAGCATTCATCAATTCTTTTAGAAGTTCGTGTTGAGAATGCTCTGGCAGTCCCGGATAATTGACACGCACGCCGATCTCCAGCAATTTTTCGGCTAAATATTGCGCATTCTTGCTGTGCTGTTTCATTCGTATATGCAGCGTGTGTAGATTTTTTAAGATCGACGATGAGCGCAGTGGATCGAGAACCGGCCCAAGTAACATTGCCGTTCCGTCGTTTACATTACTCAATTCATGAATAAATTGTTCCGTACCGCAAATTGCTCCGGCCACACAATCATTTTTCCCATTGATAAACTTGGTCATGCTGTAAACAACAATGTCCGCGCCCAAACGGGCTGGAGATATAATCATTGGCGTAAATGTATTGTCCACCATCAATTTTACACCGTATTTTTTTGCAATTTCCGCCAGCTGTGGAATGTCTGACACCTGGAGAAGTGGATTGGTCACGCTTTCGGTGTAAATCACTTTGGTGTTTTTCTGGATGGCCGCTTCAACACTATTCAGGTTTGAAATATTGACAAACGTGACATCAATCTGAAACTTTTTCAAGTAGTTTTTCAGGAAGGCGAAAGTCCCGCCGTAAGTGGTTACACTCGTAACAATATGATCGCCGGTATTACATAGCTGAAGCAAGGCGCATGTAATCGCAGCCATGCCAGAGGCTGTTACCCAGGCAGTCTCAGTGTCTTCCATCGCTGCGATCGCATCGGCCAGGTATTTATTGCTGGGATTCCAGTGTCGCGAGTATAAAAAACAACCTTCCATGTGTCCCAGGAAAGTTTCAAGCATATCTTCGCTGTGCAAAAAAGTATAGGTTGAAGAGTCGGTAATCGATGGGTTGACGCCTCCAAATTCTCCAAATTGCCGCAGCTTTTGAATTCGGCTTGCCGGATCAAATGATGCCATAATATTTCGTTTTCAGTTTGTCACAAGATAGGAGAATCAAACTTTAAAAATTATGATTTTTGGACAGTTATCGGTGTGCTTCGAGATTAAAACCCATTCAACAAATAGGCAACAATAATTCCCAGGTAGTTGCCAAAAGCATAGCCCAAAATGCCGACAGTGAGGCCGGAGATAATAATGTCTTTGTTTTTCAAAACGCCTGCAACCACCGGCACAAAAGGCGGAGAATAGGTGAGTGCTGTGATGGTGATAATCGTGGTGTCAGAATCCACTTTGAAAATCCAGGACAGAAAAACATGGACGATCATGGAGCCGAAAACAGCGAGTGCCACAAACAGGAAGAGATTCAGGAAATCAATCTGGAACATGCTGCGCAAATCGCCCATACTGGCTACTGCCAGCGAAAAGACGATGATGAAATACATCCCCAACTGGAAAGTCTTTTCAATCCGATTGATGGATTTTACAGAACTGCAAACTAATCC
>DATFMO010000672.1:0-8392 GCA_035266925.1 Sunxiuqinia sp.
TCATCCAGTTCCAGCTCTTCATCGAGACATTCTTCCTGATCACTTTGTACCGGCACTTTCCCGGCCTCAAAAATGGCTTTGCCCATGTCAACTTTAATCATGCGGGCTTTTTCATTTTCAACCTCAATCACTTCTGCATAAACCACGCCGCCAAGTGTGTCAATGCTGAAAGACTGGCCTTTAGCAAAACCATAATCGTACAAATACTTGGAGAAAATGCGCAGACCATTGCCACTCTTTTCAGCTTCGGAACCATCCGGATTGAGGATACGTAGGCCGAAGTCAGTCTTATCGCTGTCCACCAATAACAAGATGCCATCGGAGCCAATTCCGTAATGCACATCGCAAATGGTTTTGATGTTTTCCACCGTCATTTCAAAACTGATCTCGTGGCTATTCATTACGATATAGTCGTTGCCAAGTCCGTGTGATTTAACGAAGAAGTTTTTCATAGTTGCCATTCATTGGGTTGTTCGAGCAAAAGTACGAACACTTTTTTACCCACCAATAAAATTTCCCATTGGGCAACAAAATAGGTCTTGACAAATTTGGTTCACTGCTTTTCAAGTCGGCTGATGGTAATGTATTGGGTGTTGCCGCATTCCCGGTCGAGTGACCAATCCAATTTCACAGCGATGGGAAATTCCGCGGTATTCAGATCAATTTTGACGCCGTCAGGAAGTGATTCAAAATTGTAGGTTGTATCATTGTCGATGGCGATAAAATAGCCACCACAACAAATACACTCCCGGTAGTCAGGGCCGGTAATTGTTCCGGTTGATTGGTACGGATTATCACTTTTTTCACAAGCTATCATCAGAACAGCTAAAATGCATCCAACAACAAAAGTTCCAACTTTTTTCATGTTCCTAAATCGTTAAAGTTTAATGAGTTTCTATCGGTCAATATGCTTCAATTTCAGTTTGAAGCCTAAAAAAGTACATACATTGAACAGACGGATCTTTTAATGAAATGGTTGCGTTGTTGGGAAACTGTTCAAAATTGTAGCAGATAAGATAATGCTTATCACGTACGGAATTTACATTCGTCAATAAAAACCGACTTTGTGACCCTAAATATTTCCACTTCACTAAATTTTTTACACTTTATAGCTATTATTTTCGTTTCTTTAAAACCTGCTTTTGAGTGTTGAAATTCGACCCATCAAAAGATTCCCCGCATAAAAAATAGAATAAAAAGTTGACGATCAAGCAAATCATGAGCACGCAAACATTTCAATTTAATGTGATCAAGCTATTGATACTGGTAGTTTTTGTAGCTTTTTCAAATAACCTTTTCAGCCAGGTATCTGACCAAAGTACACCAACAAGCTTTGGCTTCAGCACCAAAAGTGCAAAAATTATTCCGTCCACACAGCTTGACTCAGTTCATGTTTCAACCCAAAAAACGAAAGATGTAAAGCAGGGAATTCCCAACCGGTATGGTGTGCTACAGCATGTTAATATTGATATCCGCCAACAAGGAACCCAGTCGCAATATGGCAACATGATGGTTTGGCAATACGAGATCAGTTGTCCGGATGCCGTTTCATTGGGAATCTTTTTTCAAACATACGAATTACCAGAAGGTGCGGCCGTCTACCTCTACAGTCCTGACAAACGTATTGTCCGGGGCGGATATACCAATTTCAACAACAAAGCCAGCGGGCAACTTGCCATGGCCGATTTCCCGGGAAACACGGTGATTATTGAATATGACGAACCGGTTGGAGCTGACTGGCAGGGAGGTTTGGTGATTGGATCAGTATCAAGAGCCTACAACGATTTTCAGTCCAGCGCTGCTCGCTCGCGGATACAAATCAATTGTCCGGAAGGTGCCGACTGGCAAACCGAAAAACGAGCTGTTTGCCGGATGACATTTCGTGATACGCAATACAGTTACTACTGCTCCGGCGCATTGATCAACAATGTCAGAGAAGATGGCACTCCTTATTTTCTGACGGCAAATCATTGCATCAACACAGAAATGGCTGCCCGTTCACTGGTCACTTATTTCAACTACGAAAATTCAACCTGCAACAGCGACGACGCTTCACTTTCCGAGTCACTTTCCGGGGCCGATCTGATTGCTCATAACACCTATTCTGACTTTTCATTATTGAAACTCAGCGAAATGCCGCCGGATTACTATTCTCCTTATTTTGCAGGTTGGTTCGCCGGACATCACCAGCCGCAATCTGGAACATGTATCCATCATCCATCGGGTGATCCAAAATGTATCTCAATTGACTATAACCCACTTACGGTCAATAGCTACGAAGTGCAATGGGACGACAATACCATTTCGGAAGTAAACACCCATTGGGAAGTTTTTTACGATGTGGGTGTGGATAAAAGTGGCTCTTCAGGTGGACCATTATTTGACCAGAACAAACGAATTATTGGCCAGCTGCATGGTGGCGATGATGTTAGCTCTTTATTTGGCATGTTTTCGCTTTCATGGAACTACAATAAGGAAGTTACCATGCAACTAAAAAACTGGCTCGATCCGGACAATACAGGCACAACGACGCTGGACGGGGTTGATTACAACAGCCCGCCAATCGCTGATTTTTCAACGGATGTGAATGTGGCCTGTCTCAGCACACCTATCTCGCTGACCGATCAATCAAGATACATCCCAACCGGATGGCTTTGGAAAATTGAGCCTGCCGGGTTCGAGTTCGTAGATGGCACCGACGAACATTCGCAAAATCCTAAAGTGCGGTTTACAACCGAGGAAACGTATTCAATTACACTGGTCGCCAGCAACAATAATGGTTCGGACACGATCAGCTATCCGAACCTGGTCGTAGCAACCAGCACGTTACCGGTTGCCTTCAAAGGTTTACCGGACGAGATGGACGTGTGTGGTTCTGACCTGACCAACTATGAAATGGTGGCGGAAGGTGCCAGCGATTACACATTTAGTGTGACTGCCAGTGACAATTTTGAACTGAACACGAATGGCAACATTTTGACCTTGAATTTGAAAGATGCCGTTCGCCAATATGGTTCGTTTGACACCTATGTAAAAGTGACCGGGACGCATGGTGATTGTAGTGCATCAGACAGTGTGTTGCTGCATGTGCTGATTCCGAAAAACGACGATGTGCAACATGCCATTGCACTGGGACTTGGGAACAATGGCACTTTTAGCAACCAGTGCGGAACAGCCCAAATCAACGAGCCCAATCCGCCGACAGCAGGCTGCAACCTGGCTAACAACTGGTGCCCGCCAACACCGGGAACCACCACAATTGACAACTCCATCTGGTTTACTTTTAAAGGAACTTCAAACGGAAAACTGACGATACAGACCAAAGGATTCGACACCCAAATTGCTGTTTACGATGCCAATTCAACAGGAGATCTGCTTTCAGGAAATTCTTCTAACTATACTTTGGTTGCAGCAAGTGACAACAGTAGCTCCGGTTCGGAAGCTGCCCTGGAAGATATCCCCGTAAAACTGGGACAAACCTACTATTTGCAAGTGGATGGCAAAGATGGTGCGTATGGTGATCTGACCGTCAATTTACTTGGCAATACCATTGAAGTATACCCGAATCCATCCAACAATGTATTTCATTTAACCGTTTCCAGCCTGAAAAGCGGGGAAGCCCAATTGGCCGTTTATTCACTTAGCGGCCAGCAAATACTCACACAAACCACCCAAATTTCACCTAATGACAACACCGTTGACCTCGATTTATCAGGCAATCCAGCCGGGCTATATCTTTTCCGCGCTGAAATAAATGGCATGGTGTTGACCAAGAAATTGATGTTGACGAAAAATTGAAAAAAGAAAAACTATTATTTTTGGCTTCCGGTAGTTCAGATAGCTCATGTATCAAAATTAAATACCCCAAGCATACAACAACTTGAATTGTAATCTGCAAGTATTGACAAGCATGAACGTTTTTTCCTGTAATCTGTTTTAAATAAGAGTATTTAGTCTGATTCTAAGGAATTCGTAAGAATTTTCCAGAATTGAATAATTACAAGCTCTCAATTAGCCCAAAAGTGGTTTAATTCTTCTGTATCCTGCTGTATTTCAAGGTAGGATTAATAAAGCAAAATACGATTTCGTATAAGGCTCTTTTTCAAATCTAAACGCAATTTCAATCAACAAAACAAAACGAATTATGTCAGCAGAAGATGAAGTCCGCAAAGCGTCAAAACAATTTTACGCTGCACTTAACGAAATGACAAGTGGGGATGCTAGTTCCCTGAAAGAAATATGGTCGCACAATGCGACTGTAACAACGATGCACCCAATTGGTGGGCGACAAGTAGGATGGGATGAAGTTTGGAAAGCATGGGACCAGACCGCCCAGGTAGCTTCAGACGGCAATGTTGAACTCCAGAATCAACTCATCCGGGTAGTAGGTGATTTGGCTTATGAAGTCGGGGTAGAGAATGCCACGTTCAAGATTGCGGGGAACCAGGCAAATGGCCAGGTGCGAGTTACAAACATCTATCAAAAAGAAGGCGGGTCGTGGAAGATTGTACATCACCACACCGATGTTGCTTCCGCGATGGTGGAAGCTCTAAAACAGCTGCAATCATCGTAGCCACCGAATACCGCCTTTTCCATTCAAGTAAATGATTTAGCCGGAGTATGCAAAAATGAATGTATCTCCGGTTTATTATTTTAAATGACAAATCAGTTAATATCCAAATCCGGTTATAAAAGCCAAATCCGTATTTTCTTTCAAAACAGAACCTCCTTTTAATAAAATTGGAAATATTTCGCCTAAACCTTCAACCATAAACTGAATGGCAATTGCTGTTACAATAATCCCAAAAACGCGTGTGAAGACTGTAAATACAATATCATCAACCTTCTTTTCGAAGAATGGCGATGCCAGAAAAACCATAAATAAAACCAGGAAGGCAATAACGATTACGGCGATCAAAAATACATAATCCATCCCGCTTGACGCCTTTGTTCCAAACAACACAACAGTGGTAATTGAGCCAGGCCCGGCAAGCGACGGAATTCCAAGAGGAACAAACACTTTCTTGAAACGCTGCTTGGCGATGGACATGTTTGTTTCTCCGTCTTCACTGCGATCGGTCAACTGTGATGCTGTTCCGCGCACCATTGAGATTCCGGTATAAAGAAGCAAAATTCCGCCCGCTATTTTAAATACCTGAAAGTTGATTGAAAAAAACTGGAGCATATATTTACCGGTAACCAAAAACACCGATAAAATAATTGCGGCAGAAAATAGCAGTAAAAACGCTACCCGGTTGCGGATCGTGCTCACCTCATCATTGGTCAACTCACTCCAGACCGGCCAAATTCCTATCGGATTCACGATGGCCAGCATAGCAGCTAAAAAATTCAAATAAAAATCCCAATTCATCCTGTCTTCATTTCTTTTTATTGTAAGTCATAAGCGTATTGTAGTCTCCAACAAGCACATGACTTAATAGTTGAACATTCATTCTATAAATAAGCACACACCAAAACCGTATCAAACTATCAACCATAATATGCCTGAATTCAATCACCATTCGACCAAAATCTATTCCTTATTTGGTTGAATCATTTGCAATTTTGTACCTTTGTCGTCCGCAAATTATACAGTTTATTAAATCGAAATAATCACTAAAAAATAGAATACAAATGGCATTGATTAATGAGCATTATCTGAAATTACAAGCGGGATATTTATTTCCTGAAATTGGGAGACGCGTTAGTGAATTTGCAGCTGCCCACCCCAACAATAAAATCATTAAAATGGGGATTGGCGATGTGACCCAACCACTGGCTCCAACCGTATTGAAAGCTTTCCACAAAGGTGTGGACGAACTTGGGAAAGCAGCGACTTTCCATGGTTACGGACCAGAACAAGGGTACGAATTCCTGCGCAAAGCCATTGCAGAAAATGCTTACCAGGCCAATGGAATTGACATTCCAGCTGGTGATATCATTGTGTCTGACGGATCAAAATGTGACACCGGAAATATCCAGGAAATTTTTGGGGCAGACAATAAAATTGCCATATGCGACCCGGTTTACCCGGTTTATGCTGACACCACCGTAATGTCTGGCAAAACGGGTGCCTGCCAGGCCAACGGTCATTACGACGGCATTATTTACATGCCATGCACAGAAGCCAACGGATTCATTCCTGACCTGCCAAGCAAGCGTCCTGACTTGATTTTCCTGTGCTACCCGAACAACCCAACCGGAACTGTGGCTCATAAAGATGAGTTGAAAAAATGGGTAGACTTCGCTCGCGAAAACAAAAGCATTATCCTGTACGATGCGGCTTACGAAGCATTCATCACCGAAGACAATATTCCACATTCAATTTATGAAATTGAAGGGGCTAAAGAAGTAGCCATTGAATTCCGAAGCTTCTCAAAAACAGCAGGTTTCACCGGAACACGTTGTGCCTACACGGTGATTCCTGAAGAGCTGAAAGCATACGATAGTGAAGGAAATGCACACTCAGTGAAAAAATTGTGGATGCGTCGTCAATCAACCAAATTCAATGGTGTTTCGTACCCCGTACAAAAAGCGGCTGCTGCCGTATACACACCTGAAGGTCAAAAAGAGGTGAAAGAAGTGATCGCCTACTACTTGGAGAACGCCCGCATCATGCGCGAAAGCCTGAATGAAATTGGCTACACGGTTTACGGCGGCGTGAACGCTCCTTACGTTTGGGTAAAAACCAAAGACGGCATGAGCTCATGGGATTTCTTCGACAAAGTACTGAACGAAGCCAATGTTGTTGGAACGCCGGGATCGGGCTTTGGCCCTGCCGGCGAAGGCTATTTCCGCTTTTCAGCCTTTGCTGACCGTGAAAGCACCATTGAAGCGATGAGCCGCATAAAAAATTTGAGCTAAAATTTAAAGCTCGATAAATATCGAAAGGGAGCCGGTTGGTTCCCTTTTTTTTAGGGATGTCATCTTTTAAAAGATGACATCCCTATGTGTTTCCTCCCAGTCGTGATACTTTCGTGATAAAAATGTTATGAAAGATTTACCAAATATTCTGAACCAAAGCATTTTAAACTCGTTTTAATTATTAGCACAGTTACACTCACCACTTGAATCATTGTATGATAACCAAAATAAAACACAATGAAAAAGTGGTACCTCATGATCGTATTTTTGAGTCTATTGTCTTCAGGATTTGCCCAATTACCGGATCTGGAATTAAAAAATCTGGATCGGCAATATATTCGTTTAAAAGATGTTCAGGGAAAACAACTGACAGTAATTGACTTCTGGGCAACCTGGTGTAAGCCGTGCCTGGCATCTATCCCCAAAATCAGCGAATTAGCCAGTGAATTCCAAAACAAAGGTGTTGCCTTTTGGGGGATCAATGTGGACAGTCCGCGCAACCAATCCAAAGTAAAACCATTCGTCCGTTCCATGAACATCAGCTACCCTGTTATTCTGGATGGAGACCAGGAACTGATGAACAATCTCAATGTCAGTGTGATGCCCACATTACTGATCCTGGATCATCGGGGCAAAATCCGCTTCTTTCATGAAGGCTACCAACCCGGGGACGAAAAGATCATCCGCCAAAAAATTCAGCAACTTTTAAGTCAGGCTCAATGAAAGGACTGCTCATTATATTGCTGTTAGGTAGCTTAACTTCAAAAGTAAAAGCACAGTTGTCAGGGAACAATCTGATGGAATCCCAGCTTGGAAATATTCCCGACCAGAACCCCAAAGATCTAAAAACAATTTACGACCAGTTCAACCTGCAATATTCATGGAAAGGTCTTCGGGTCTTCTCGCGACTCGAGCAATTTTACAGCACCATGCCCAATGGTAACGAATATACAACCATCACCCAGTACAGTTTGAATTATCATCGTCGTGGGTTGGAAGCCAAACTGGGCAACTTTTACGAAACACTTGGCCGGGGTCTGCTTCTGCGTGGTTATGAAATTAAAGGCTCTGTTTTTGAAGATCGGATTTACCGGGTTCGTCAGGGATTTTACAAAGATGTGCGAGGTGCCTTTTTGCGCTACGGAAATTCCTGGTTCGAAGCCAAAGCACTTAGGGGAAAAAGCCTGGCAGGGCAACTTCCACCCGATCATCCGGATAACCGGCTTGATTTGGTGACCGCCGGAGAATTGACCTTCTTCATTAAAAGTCAACAATTGGGAGCTATTTTCCTGCATAATGAAAATTCGAGCAACCATTCCCGCTACCTCGACTTTCACTGGGGTGGAAGCCTTTCCAATCAAATTGATTATTACGGAGAGCTTGCTCACCAACTCAATGATCATTACAACTACCTGAGTTTTGATGACGGAACTTCGTATGGGACTTATTTCAGTTTGAATTATTCGAGTACCAAATTGGGCGTGAGTTTTGAGTGGAAAGACTACCACAATTTTCTAATCGGCTCAGG
>DATFMO010000673.1:0-17652 GCA_035266925.1 Sunxiuqinia sp.
CTAAATACGATTACAACGGAGAACGGACTTATGAGTTGATTTCTTCGGCTTACATCATGCAGCAAGACACAGCAAAAGCACTGGAAGCATTGCAACAAGGATTTAAAAAATACCCACAAACCAGCTCAATTTTGGTTTCAATGATCAACATTTATTTGAATGACAATAAGGTTGATGATGCAATGAAATATTTGAACCTGGCGATCAAACAAGATCCGCAAAATGCATCGTTCTATTTTGCGCGCGGTTCATTGTATGATAAAACAGGGGACAAAGACAAAGCGATTGAATCCTACAAAAAAGCAATCGCTCTGAAAGATGATTTTGCTGACGCATATTATAATCTTGGAGCAATTTATTATAACCAGGGCGTCAATCAAATTGATGTAGCCAATGCAGTTCCAACAAACGAACAAGAAAAGTACGAGAAGGAAAAAGCGAAAGCTGATGCATTCTTTAAGCAGGCAATTCCACCAATGGAAAAAGCTGCTAAATATTCAGCCGATGGAACAACAAAAAGCGCCATACAAACTTATTCAAGTTCTTTGGAGACTTTAAAAACTTTGTATTATCGATTGAAAATGATGGACAAGTTTAACGACGTTAATAGTAAGTTGAAAGAATTGAAAAAATAAAAGCATTTTAGAGGAGGGTTTTCCCTCCTCTTTTTGAATCTATAAAAATAACATAATATCAACTATAAGACATGAATGTGAGATTGTCCTGTTCCGTATGAACCGCATTATTGTAGCAATTATCCCAGTAAAGCGAAGCCCTAATTCTTATTGCAATACTACAACAATAAGGCTTGCTGATAAAGAATTCAAGAAAAAAACAATTTAATTCGCTATAGAAACAAATTCACGTTATTGGAATTTTTGTGACCAATCACCAATGAAATTTAAAATATACAAATCTCAGTAACTTAAACAATGGCTAAAATATATTAAAGAATTCTATATAGCTGAATTGTCAGGAATGTATTATCTGCTTGGATATTGATATCTCCAACTTACAAGCAAAACTAATTACATGTGCCTTTCAATGATCTCTGAAACCTGCTTGCCTGAACCTGAGAATAGTTTTGATGACTTTGGCAAGTAAAATATTTCACACAAACTCATGTCACATATGTAAATATGGTATATTCACATATGTAACTAACTTCTAATAGGATCATAACAGGCTAATTATAAAAACATTAGTATCTACCCTTCACAACTAATTTGCACGCAAAGCATAAAATTCCTCCAATCCTAAACTAATAATTTGATCGATTTCCTGAATGACTTTTGATTTTGGTGCCAATTTAAACGCAGTATCATTCTCACTCTTCTTTACAATTATGTTTTTGAGTAAATACATCGCTTTAATCATCTTTCGTAGTTTCTCTTGTTCCATAGTGTTAGTGTGAATCTGGTTAAGTAATATAAACCAAATGTACGCTAAATCACATGTTCAGAGGATTATTCAAAGTTTACGAGTGTTTTAAATAACTGTAAAATGGAACAAAATATCTATTAACTTAAAAGACAAAAGTGTTGCATGTGGTCTTTTAAAGGCAAAAAAAGCATGAGCAAAATGCCCATGCTTTTAGCCTTTTAAGGATTTCTTTAAAAACTTATATGAATATTTTTTTAAGATCTTCCACCCAGTTTTCAATACGTTTTTTGGTCAATCTTGCTTGGTTTTCCTGGTCTAGGCAAAGTCCATAAAATTGATTATCACCGCGTTCTGCACGTGATTTTTCATATTCATAGCCATCACGTGAAGTGAATCCAATTAGTTCTCCACCACGGGATTCAATTAATTCAGCAAAAATTCCCAATCCATCATTGAAATTTTCCGGATATAGTTTTTGATCACCTAGTCCATAGATAGCGAATTTTTTCCCTGATAAATCCATATCCTCAATAGCTGGTACAAATTCGTCCCAGTAATTGGGTAATTCACCATCCCACCAAGTAGCAACTCCAATGATATAGTTGTCAAATTGCAGGAAATTTTTTTCATTCACCTCTTCAGCATTTATCACGACAAGATTTTCTTTGCCAAAAGCCTCTACAATTTTCTCACTGGCCTTTTTGGTTTTATTCGTGTGGAAACTGTAAAATATACCTGTTTTACTCATGATTGTTCTCTTTAGTATGCTTTTAACTCTTTAGCTGTTGCTATAATCTTATCTGTATCTGGCAAAATTGCTTTTTCAAGAATCCGATTAAATCCAACCGGTGTGTAAGTAGATCCAACTCGTTTCACGGGTCCGTCAAGGTACTCAAAAGCTTCGTCCATAATTGTTGATGTGACTTCGGCGCCGAAACCTGAAAATACCTTGTCTTCATGAACAACCATCGCTTTATTGGTTTTTTTAATTGAATTCAGGATAGTTTCTTTATCCAGAGGTACCAATGAACGCAAATCAATTACTTCAACATCAATCCCTTCTTCAGCAAGCTTATTCGCTGCTTCCAAACTGTAAATCAATGTATTTCCATATGTAATCAAAGTAATATCACGACCAGTACGACGAATTCTGGCCTTGCCAAAAGGAACTTCAAAATCTTCTGGCACAGGCGCTGCTGCCTGGGGAGCATTATAAAGAGCTTTTGGCTCCATGAATACAGTCATTCCACGCGATCTCAAGGAAGTGCGTAGTAATCCAGCTGCATCATCAGCAAAAGTAGGATACACAATGCGAACACCTGGAATGGTTGCCAACGCTCCTTCAATGTTCTGTGAGTGATACAATCCACCACCGATATAACCACCAGAAGCCAAGCGTATAGTCATGTTTGGAACAAACTGTCCGTTCGAACGCCAATAATCATGGCTGGACTCAACGTACGCTTCCATAGCTGGCCAGAAGTAGTCGGCAAATTCTGCTCCTTCAATGACTACGCGGATTTTATCATTAAAACGAGTCATTCCGTTTGCGGTACCAACAATAAAATCTTCAGCAATTGGCGCACTAAACACACGTTGCTCACCGAATTCTTGTTGCATTCCCTTGGTAACGTTAAATGCACCGCCTTTGTCTTTGTTGGCAACATCCTGTCCCCAAATAAAAGTATCCGGGTTTTCGCGGAATTCAGCTTTCATTGTATGGTTGATGGCTTCAACCAACTTTGTTTTCTCACCATCAAAATCATGTACTCCATCCGGGTATTTTTCAGCTTTGTAAGGCTCTGGCATCACAAAGTCCATAATTGTTGCTGGATCCGGATCCGGCGCTTTCATGGCCTTTTTGTGGGCAACTTTTACAATTGCTTTAGCATTGTCCTCGACGGCTTGTAATTCTTCCTCGGTGAATCGGTCATAACGAAGCAACATCCGGCGGAATTTAGCCAGCGGATCATATTCACGCACATAATTTCGTTCGTTCTCGCTACGATACAATTCGTGTCGGTCTGAATTCGAGTGTGATTCCATACGCACACAATTGGCTTGTAAAATCACAGGCTCACCTGCTTCAAGCGCATGCTTTTTAGCTTCAGCCATCGCATTCATAGAATCGAAAATGTCTTTACCATTGCAATGAATGATTCTCAAATTTTTGAAACCTATAAAGTTGTTGGCAGCTTTACGGTTGGCTGTTTGCATATGTTTGGGTACCGAAATTCCGTAACCGTTGTCCTGTAATACAAAGATCACAGGAAGCTTTTCGCGGGATGCACCGTTGATGGCCTCATAAACATAGCCTTCACTTACAGAAGATTCGCCATGTGAGGTTATTGAAACGCCTTTGTGGCTATAATACTTCATAGCACGGGCTACACCTACAGCATGTAAATCGTGATTTCCAGTGCATGATGACACATTGTGAATGTTCCACTCTGGTTTAGCAAAGTGATTGGACATGTGCCGTCCACCACCTGCAACGTCTGTTGCTTTGGAGATTCCGTTCAAAATGATTTCTTCTTCTGTTAAACCAGCAGAAAAACAAGTCATCATGTCACGGTAGTATGGAAACAGATGATCGGTTTCTTTGTCGAAATGTTGACCAATTGCAAACTGAATACCGTCATGTCCGGCATACGGTGCATGGTAAGACCATCCGATAGCTTGTTTCAGGTAGTTGGGAGCCCGTTCATCCAGTCTACGCCCCACAACCAGCTTTGTGTACCACTTCTCAAGGGTCTCCTTATCTACATTTTTTATCGTGTAAATTTTTGGATAAATACTGCTCATGATGAAATTTTATATTTGTCTGTTGATATCAAATTCTTCGAGAAGGTCAGCGATTCGACGTACGAAGGCCCCGCCCATTGCACCATCGATGATACGGTGGTCATATGATAGTGACAAGAACATTTTGTGACGAACGACGATGACATCACCAGTTGGAGTTTCCATAACAGCTGGCTTTTTCTCAATTGTTCCGGTAGCAAGAATTGCCACTTGCGGTTGGTTAATAATTGGTGTTCCAATAACGTTCCGGAACGAACCAAAATTAGTAATGGTGAACGTACCTCCCTGATAATCCTCAGGACCCAATTTATTGTTTCGTGCACCATTTGCCAATGCATTCAAGTTCTTGGTAATTCCCAACAGGTTCTTCTGCTCAGCTTCCTTGATAACAGGAACAACCAAATTTCCGTCTGGCTTAGCAACAGCAATAGCCACATTAGCCGACTTGTGTAAATAGATTTTGTCCCCATCAACCGATGAATTAACAACCGGGAATTCCATCAGTGCTTTCGCAACTGCTTCGGTGAAAACAGGCATGAAAGTGATCTTCTCACCATATTTCTCCTGGAACTCATTTTTTACTTTGTTACGCCATAACACCAGGTTGGTCACATCAGCTTCCACAACAGAAGTTACGTGAGGTGATGTTTGTTTTGAACGTACCATATGATCTGCAATTAGCTTACGAACGCGATCCATTTCAATAATTTGATCGTCAGAGCCAATTGATGGGCTGATTTTTGGTGCCGTTGGTTTTACCGCACTTGGAGCAGCAGCCTGTCCAACTTTACCAGCTTTTTTATCTTCAATAAATTTCAGGATATCATTTTTCTGAACCCGTCCGTTTTGACCTGAACCTTCAATGCTTTCCAGTTCTTCCAGAGAAATATTTTCTTTCTCAGCAATGCTTTTTACCAATGGTGAATAAAAGCGATTTGAACTTGATCTGATATCGGAACCTTTAACAGGTGTGGATTCTGCCTTTTCAGCTTCATGTTGTGGTTCTTCTTTTACCTCTGATTTCGTTTCAGCGGCGGCGGTTTTTGGTTCTTCTTTATTTGCTTCGTTTGTTTTGTCTTCTTCGTCTGCGTCATCTTCGCCTTCAATTTGAACAATAGCTACAACTTCGCCTACTGGAACAAGCGCTTCTTCCTGAAAGAAGACTTTTGAAATAACACCGTCTACAGGCGATGGAATTTCGGAATCTACTTTATCGGTTGCCACCTCAAATACAGGATCATCTTCTTCAATCGTATCTCCCTCTTTGACAAACCATTTGGTAATCGTAGCTTCCTGAACACTTTCGCCTAGTTTAGGCATTAGGATCTTGAACTCTGACATACTCCAAAAAATTATTTATTTAACAATTGATTATTCTTGAAAATTCAATTTATTCAACAAGCTAAGGTTTGAAAAGTTCAAGCGTGTAAAAGCTTGACAAATAATGTTGTCAAATTGAAAAATTTTAGGTTGAAAAGCTGACTTTTTGAAATTTAAAAACTCGCGAAATTCAAAAGCAAAATTAGCTTATTCAATAATGATTTTACTAAAAATACCGAGGATTTCTTTCGAATTGTTAGCGCTTCTTAATTCCTGTTCTAAATGGGAAGTATTTTGGCTATAAATCAACAGACATTTATTTAGAATGTCGACCATGTTTTTTTCTATTTTTTCTTTCGGCAATGTTTCCTTTTTGACGCATTTCCGATAGTATGCAGTCACTTTCTGAATCGAATAATAGAGATCCGGTTTTTCAATTTCTGTCGAAACATGATAAGCCGGAGGTCCGCAAGTTACCTTTTTGGTGTAAACCTGGTCAAATTGTTCTAACTTTTTGGCGACAGTATCACCCAAAATATCTTGGTGGTCACATTTATTAATGACTGGAAAATTGTTGGCTATTTTTTTGAATTGGTAGTTTTCCTGCGCTTTTAATGAGATAGAAATAAAAACAAGCAAACAAAAAATCAAAAACTTCATATATCGTGTCCTCCCCTGAATTGATTGCTCCTAAAAATAGGAAAAATTTAAATCAAGCAATCAGGTAAAAGCACAAAAATGTTGAAAAACAGGTTCTTAATTTAGTGCCAACGGAAGTGTTTCAATCGGGTAATAATTGAATAAATCCTGCTCTGGCCAATGCTTCACATGTCTGAAAACTCGTTGCATTAAACGATTCATCTCATAAGTGAATTTCGGACCTTTCCAGCTACTTGTATTCGAAAGAAATACCCAACTTAGTCCGTTGTTCTGACGTTTTAGCATCGCTACCGATCCTGCCATGCTTCCGGTTCGCACCCAGTTGCCATAGTCTGTCGTAACAAGCCATCCCAAAGGGCCTTTTGCGTATGTATTATCGGTCATCTCATCGATGGATGTTTCCTGAAGGATATCCTTAATTTCGGGATGCCCGTCAATTAAAACCATCAAGCGAGCCAACTCAACTGCGGAGCATACCCAGCCTCCAGCAGAGCCCAATAGCTGAATTGGATTTCCGCCATTTGATTTAGTAACCATTTGACCATTTCCTTCATAATCCTCAATTTGTCGGCTGCCACGTTGCTCGAAGTAGTCTACTTCATTCGGATATTTATCAGCCCGATCGCTGCGGCCAATATGCATGTCCAGTATTCCGTTAGGAATAAGAATTTCATCGCGGACAAAATCCTCGTAACTTTTGCCGGTAATGGTGGAAATGACGGCTCCTAAAAACATGTAGCCCATATTGGAATATGAAAATTGCGTTCCAGGGGGAAAAGACAGACGTCTGCTGGCGACGAATTTAAAGTAAGAATCGATGGTTGCAGGAGGTGTGTCACCAACTTTTTGAGCGATGCTCAGTGAATTAAAGGCCGGATCTCCAAATCGCTGTGACCAGCCGCCGGAATGTGCAAGCAATTCCCGAACGGTAATTTGATAAAGTTTCTTGTCGCGAACCTTTTTGAAGTATTCATTATCCAGGATGGCGCCAGGCCCAAAAACTTTGTCTGATAAGGATAAACGACCTTCTTCAACCAGTTTCATAATGGCGACACCTGTAATCAATTTAGATACACTGGCGACACGAAATATGTTGCCAGGCTGCACTGTTCGCCCACTATGATCAGCTTCGCCAAACCCCTGGGCGTATACCAACTTTTCGTTTTTAACAACAGCAATGGAAACACCCTTCATCTCCCATTTGCTCAAAAAGCGTGACACTTGTCGATCAATGTAATCTGAATAATCGAAATCTGAAAGGCCATTTGTAATCCGATAATTCAGACCTTTCATTTCAAGTTGGTAATAAGCTGGCATTTGCTTCTTCCGTGTGATTCGCGTTGAACCATAGGAAAAAACAAATATTAGAAATAGGATGAAGTATTTGAAATATCTCATATTTACAAACATGAATTTTCAATTGTTTATATTTGTAAACTTCCAGTTAACTCATTGATGCTTTGCAGGTTATTTTCTTTCAAGTAGGATTCAATTCCATCAATAATTTGAATTGGAATTGTTGGATCGATAAAAATAGCAGTTCCAATTTGAATAGCGGCAGCCCCTGCAATCATAAATTCGATCGCATCGGTGGCATTCATTATTCCTCCCATACCGATAATCGGAATTTTAACGGCCTGGTAAACCTGCCAAACCATGCGCAGTGCAATTGGCTTGATTGCTGGCCCTGATAATCCTCCGGTAATCGTTGAAAGTACTGGTTTTCTTGTTTTGGAATCCACAGCCATTCCCAGGAAGGTATTGACTAGAGAAACGCTATCAGCCCCCTGGCCTTCAACAGCCTTTGCAATTTCCGTAATGTCGGTCACATTGGGTGATAATTTAACAATCAACGGTTTGTCGTACACTTTACGTACTTCTCTAACCACAGCTTCTGCTGACGGACAACTAACACCAAAAGCCATTCCGCCTTCTTTGACATTTGGACAACTAATATTCAATTCAATAGCCGGGATTCTATCCAGTTCGTTAATCCGCTCCGTTAATTCAACGTATTCTTCTACTGTTGAGCCATTTACATTTACAATGAATTGGCTGTCAATGTCTTTTATATTAGGATAAATATTCTTAATGAAGTTGTCAACTCCTTTATTTTGCAGACCAACGGCATTCAACATCCCTGAAGGTGTTTCAGCCATTCGCGGATAATCATTTCCCTCACGGGGCTTCAAGGTTGTTCCTTTCATCACCACTCCGCCAAGCTTGGCTAAATCAACGAAATCGGCAAGTTCTTCACCAAAACCGCAAGTTCCTGATGCTGTCAACACCGGGTTCTTAAATACCAGGTCCTTTATTTTAACACTTAAATCTACCATGTCAATTGGTTAATATTAAATACCGGCCCATCGGTGCAAACACATTTATTACCTTCGGTGGTTTTCTCCACACAACAGAGGCAAACTCCAAACCCGCAGGCCATCATATTTTCGAGTGACGCCTCGCAGTTCACATTTGCTTTTTTAGCCTCAGCCGCCACGGCTTTCATCATCAAATCCGGGCCACAAGTGTAGACTTTATCAAAATTTCCCAGTTCTTCAGTAAAAACCGGGTGATGGGTAACAAATCCTTTTGTGCCCAGGCTACCATCTTCGGTTGTAAAATAATAGTTGCCAAACGGCTCATAAGCCGAAATATCGATGTGATCTTCCTTGCTGCGAGCACCAAGTATTACGTGAACTTGTTCGGGCTTTAAACCACTTATTTTAGCTAAAAACAGCATTGGAGCGACTCCACTTCCACCACCAATCAGTAAAACCTTATCGGTTTTTTTCGGTAAAGTAAAGCTACTTCCCAGTGGATATATTGTGCTGACAGTATCACCTGGTTGGTAAGTTGTTAGCACCTTAGAGCCTCGTCCTAAAATCTTCACTAACAATGAAAAGGTATTTTTTTCGTAATCCACATCGAGCACAGAGAATGGCCGGCGGAGAAATATTTCGGTCGCCTTTTTAATTTCAACATTCACAAATTGCCCGGGATAAATGTGGGGCAATTCAGTTTTCGATTGAAGAATAAGCTTGAAATTATCGTGATTTAATTGCGTATTTTCAATAAGAAGCAGTTCCTGAACCGTCTTTTTCATCTGTATAAAATTTTTTGTATCCTCTGAATGTTCAAAAAATTTGAATTCATTCAGGAACTCACATAAATTTTAATCATTCTTGTTTGTAATATGAAATGAAGAACATTCATGTTCGTTTCATAGATACAAATTTGACGGCAAATATAACCAGAAAAATTTATTTCGCCGGATCGTACTCTTTAAAAGTTCGATCGGTATAAAAGACTACAATCTTCTCTATTTTTTTGTAGGGCTCCTGTGCCGGTGAGGGAAGATTGAACGAGCTTAACGTAGGTTGATCTGCCGATTGCTCCTCCTGTTCCGGGGTGGCTGTTTCCGGTTTAGTAACAGGCGTGCTTTTCTCAAACAAATGCTGTTGTGGTTGACTAAGCTCTCCATTTTCCAGCATAATTCCGCTTCCCATGATCAGCCATTTTGCATTGATCTCCGGATAGGTTTCCAATAATTTCGCGATAAATTGAAAACTGGGCTTATTGCGTCCATGTAATACATGTGTAACATTCGATCGCTGCACGCCAATGGTATCTGCCAACTCTGATGCGCTAATACCTTTATGGTCCATAAACTGTTTTATCCTGATGTTCATTTATGAAAATTCTAGTTGTTACAAAAATAAAACATTGAATTCAATTAAGGAAACACATTGATGACATTTTAAAATTCCATTTTGTAAATTGTCAGTTAGTGTTTTATTTTTTTCTTTTTAAATGACATTCCAAATAGACTTCATATGACTTCCGTAAAATACTAATAATGTGCATGTAATATGTATATAATTTGTCTGATCAGAGGGTGCCCGGGGAATATAGCGCCAAGTATTCACCTATCACTTTATATAACAATCAATAAGTTCCTGATATATTGTAGTTAATGAGAAAAATAACACAAGTAGACTAAATGGTCGGTTTAGCGATTCAATATTTTTAACTGCTTATTGTCAATAACAAATTACTTGAAAAGATCAATGCTACTATTTACAAAAATGAAGTAGTTGGCTGTATTGATTTGTAACTTGTTTAAAAATGCTGAGTTACAAATTGGAATTTTGTTTTGTTAATCGATTGTTTCTTTTCTAAAAGACTCGAATTGTCTTATCTGAATTTATTTTCTATTCCTCCATCCAGTATGGATTAAATACTCGATTCTAAGAGACTTTAAAGCTCAACAAATCGACAGTAAAGCACTGTAATTGTGTGCAAAAGAACACGAATGGGTGATGTCAATTTTGATTACAACTAGAAAAAATGAAGCATTTTTAGTACGCTCAAGTAATATTTCTCGTTTTTCAACTCTGTCAAAGGAACTTGATTATCACGCCAATTAGTAACTTCCATATAATCGAAGAAAATCTATAAAGGGTAGTATCTTTTCTCATTTAGCTTCTTTAACTTAGTAATCTGCATTTTTAGTTCAGCTAAAAATCGAATTTCAAATTTCAATTACTATGCGAGGAATTCCAGGATCTTTTATCTTCATCTTTTTTGTGGTGGTATTTGCTGTTGAGTTTTTTGCGTTTTTAGCAATCCGGGAATTAACAGATCAGCGAGCAACCAGAAAAAAAATTAATTACTTGTATTGGGGTATTAGTTTGGTTCTTTCCGGAATTTTGCTGTACGCATTTGTCAATCCAAATAAAATTCGCGAAGTACCCAACTACCATTTCTTTTATTTTGTGATTTCCATCTCATTTTTCAACCTCGTCCCCAAAGCACTATTGGCAATATTCTACCTGTTTTCCCGAATATTGAAATTATTGAAAGCCCATTTTTTGGCTCGGTTGGTGCTTCTATCATCCATGATCCTGAGTTTGGGCTTGATGTTGATTATTGGTTATGGAATCGTTTTTGGTCGAAAGTCTCTGCGGGTAATTCAGCAAGAAATCATTTTGCCAACACTCCCAAAATCAATTGACAATTTGACGATCGTACAACTATCCGATTTGCATTTGGGGAGTTTTGAGGACAACCATTTCATGAAGCGCTGTGCCCGTAAAATTGATGAGATCAATCCGGATCTACTCGTTTTTACAGGCGACATGGTTAACAACTTTGCCCAGGAGATGGATGGTTTTGAGGATATACTTTCGTCCATGCATGCCAAGCATGGAAAATTTGCAATTCTTGGGAATCATGATTACGGAGATTACTCGAATTGGCCGAGCCGGGCGGCGAAGGAACAAAATCACCACTTACTGGAAAAGCAAATTGAACAGGCAGGTTTCCAGTTGCTATTAAATCAATCCGTGACGGTTCCCGTTCGGGACACCACCATTGAAATTATCGGTGTTCAAAATTGGGGACATCACCCATTTCCGCAATACGCCAACTTAAACAAAGCTATGCAAGGCATCAACCCCAAACTTTTCGAAATACTGCTAACGCATGATCCCGCTCACTGGGAAGTCAAAGTAGTGCCCAACACTCAAATTCCGTTGACGCTGGCTGGACACACACATGCGGCACAATCCGGGGTTCAGTTTGCAGGTATTGAATTCAGTCCGATGTATTTTGTACAAAAATGCTGGGGCGGATTGTATAAACGTGGCAATCAATACCTGTATGTCAATCGAGGAATTGGTTGCATCGGTTTGTTGGGGCGCATTGAGATGAACCCTGAAATAACCGTCTTGAAATTACGTTCAGAGTGAATTGAAACTGACCGAAAACAGAAATTGAAACTGAAACGTTTGTGGTCCGGGCAAATACATGGCGCGGACGCCGGAAGAAACCGGAGCAATAATCCGAAGGATATGCCCATCTCCCACTAAATCAGCCCCAATTGAGTTCAAATTAGTCGAAAAAGTTCCGGTAACTTCGCCGTTTTTGTCATAGATATTCCCCCGGACGTTCGCGTAATCATAGAATAATGAGGTCCGCACACGTTTCAAATAAATGAATTTCCCCAGGCTAAAGTCCGGATAAAATAACGGCATGACATAATCAACGCCCGTTGAAAGCAACTTAGTATTCTGAAAACTGTGATAACCTCGCGGGAAATGCACCGTATTTCCAAATGCAAACGAAGAGCCGAGCTTATTTTTCTGGTAGCCTCCATAAAGTTTTATCCCGTGGTTCTGCAAAAATCCTGGAAAAAACAAGTATCCCTGTGCAGCAACCAGGTTGCCAACATCATGCCCGCCATTTAAACTAGTCCGGTAGGAAACATTAAGCACTTGTGCCCACCTTGGAATTAGATCCAGTTCCGACATTTTAATGGAATTTTGTGCATATACTTTATATGAGAGCGAATGGTAAAAACCTTTGAAAAATTCGGGAGGAGTCTTCTTGGTATGATAAATTCTTTGGTAGGAATAATCAATTTCGGGTTGTATTAATTGTGAATATTTTCCCTGGCTGAAGTGCAAAGGCAACGATAAATTAGCATCGAAATTTAACTCTTGCCATTCGAAGCGGGTTATTGTGGTATCACTCTTTATCACATCGCCGCGATTATTTACCGTATTCTCAATCAAGCGATAATTCGAGCTTCGTTTGCCATAACTCAGTTCCGTGTCAAGTACCGGGAATAGGCCTGAATATTTGAATCCGACATGGTACTTGCCCGCTTCTTCCTGCCAATCGTATTTGTACCCCAGACGTGTTTCGGCCGTTCCTAATTTATTTTGTGAGAAAAAGGAAACACCGGGCGCAATATCATATGGGTTAAAAGAAATATAGGCAGGCGCCCAGCTATGGAAATTAAAAAGGTGAGTTAGCTTACTATACTTTTTGCTTTTGAAATTGGCGGTTGTTTTTTTGCTGAAATCCAGTACTGCTCCTTCTTGTTTAGCGAGGGTGTCGGCTAATTTATATTGCTGATCAGGAACGGAATTGGCTGGTTTCCATAGCGCGCTGTCCAACTTTATTTGGCTCAGCTGGTAGCCATCGGCTGTGTAATTACTAAAAACCAATTGATTGTTGTTCACGCTTGCGTAATCGGCACCAAAAGGGACGGAAGTCAACTGGAAGAGCTTTCGGTCTGTCAACTGAAAAGCATATATGTTGTCAATGCCAGTGAATGAGCCGGTGAAATAGATATTGCCCTTGTTAAAGCGCGGATTTTCAATTTCCTGAAAACCAACAGCAAGCAATTGCTCCATCTGTCCGTTGTTGAGTTCAACAGATTTTAGTGATTTGCCCTTTGATGATAAGGTGATGAAATAGAGTTTTTTCCCTGAATCGTCCCAGCAAGGGGTGAAAAAGAATTCATTGTCTGGTGTCGCAAATTGTTTGATTCGTTTCCCTTTCACCAAATCAAAAACTGATAAATAATAGTGATTCGTGCGATCGATTTCTACCGCTGCAAAATGCAATAAATCGGGCGAAATTGAGGGGCTGAACAAATTATTGTCGAAATGAAATTCTTGCCGGGCTTTGGTTTCCCGATTATAAACGACAATCACTGAGCGATCACCATGCTCCCAGCGAATATTTGGTCGGCGTTCCGCCCAAATCAACAAGTTACCCCTTGCTGAAAATGAATCTTCAAACACATTGCCAGGCGTGATCACGGTTCGCTCGCCGGAAGGGGAAACTTCAATGACACGTTCAATATCCGAACGACTACTTTTCAAAGCCAAATAATTTGAATCATCAGCCGCGAAGCTTTCGGTATAATTGGCGTAATATTTTGGTTTCTTGGTCATTTTTTCTGATGGAGTCAATTGCAGTTTATTCAACTGCTGCTGCCATTCATTTTTATAATTTTTGAAGAGATGTTTATAGAGTTCTGCCTGCCTTAGACCAGTTTCTTTTTTCAGTATCCGGTTGACGGGAGACAATGAAAATGGTCTCTTCGCAATTTGATCCAACACATCGGACCAAATTTTAGCGCCATATTTTTCGCGAATGCCACCGACCATCCAATACCCGAAATTGTATCGGTTCGGAACATAATCTTTATAGGACCCCAGCGATGCTTTGTTGTAGGAATACAGACCTTTCTGCAACGCCTGTGCTTTGTTTTCCATTAGAAAAGAGGGGATCCGTCCCCTGCCCGATTTTGACAATGCTGTTTCTGTGACCACGGCGTCGCCTTCAATAAACCAAAACGGCAAATAGGCACCAACAGCAGCTGCAGCGGCTTGTTCACCAAATAGAATGGGGAGAAATCTCGGTAATTCATCCTGTATCTTGTCCATTTGCACCACGTGCCGGAATTCGTGAATAGCCAATTGATCCAGCCATTCCTGGGCATACAAATCCGGATGAGGTGTCGTGTACAATTCCATTCGTTTGGGTGACCAGGCGACCATTCCGTTGGCTTTCACGGTATGCGTGTGTAAAAGCACAGATATTTTTCGAGGTTGATGATTCAAGCTTTTATAGCCGTAATCATAGACTTTATCAAGCACCCAAGCCAGTTGCTGGGCTTTCAACTCAAAATCTTTTGGATAGATGATTTGAAAATGATCGGTATTAATTTGTCGCCACTTTATGCTGGCAGGATCTTGCCCGGTGGAATAATACTGTGAATGTCCTTGAAAAGGAGCAAACGCCAGAATGAAAAACAGGATGGTGGAATAAAAGATCCGATATATTTTCGACATTTGATTATTTTCCTTTACGATGATAACAATCAACGTGGTTTTCAGCTTTGAAAATAGCTAAAAAAAGCCGGGGATTTGCGCCCGGCTCCATGATTTTATGATTTTGGTGAATTCAAGTTTATAGTTGTTCTGCTTCTTCGAATTTGTTCAATGCTCCCTGGTACAAAGAAGCGAACGAGCTGTTAATCCAAATGATGGCTGGGAATATGCCAACAATGAAAAGAATTAAACCCAGCACACCAATAAAAAACGACATGATAGCCATAAAAAAGACGTTCCAGCCAACACCGCGGCTCAGCTTCCAACTTTTTTCTATAGCCTGAATGGCGTCCAGCTTTTTATCAACAACCAAGTATGAAACAAACGTCAATCGGCAGGCAATAATGATTCCCGGAATTATGAGGAACATAAATCCCATCACAACAAGAGCACTTTTTAACAGGTTGGCCAAAATGATATTCAAGTAATTGTTAAAGCCGGCGATTAATTTTTCGAACATTATTTTTTTGTCCCTGACAGCATCCAAATAAATTAACTTCGAACTGTATGTAAAAACGGGCAGTAAAAGAAAATAATAGGCAATGCCAAAAAGTGTCAGAAAAATGGCTCCAATGGAGAAAAACCAATTGTCACTATGAAATGGGAAACCATGGATAAAGCCAAAGTCGCCCGAGTTTTTATCAATTCGAAATCCCGAAGGTCCGCTAACCAAACCAATCACAATGACAACCAGCAAAAGATAGAGAAAGTATTTTTTCATGACATCCCAGCCATTGCTGAAACTTCCGCCAATGGTAGGCCTCAATGTGGTGTAGTTAATTAATTCCATGGTGATTTAAATTTTGTTTTCGAAATCAAACTTATTACAATCCAATTGATTATCCTTCCTACCAAAGTAGTGAATGTAAAAATCACGACTTAAGTTTAGCCTTTTTCGAGTTTGAAAATGGAATATCCTACTTTGGTATGGCGTTCAAATGACTGCTTTTTCTTAATTTGGTCTTCAACATGAAAATCGCAACCTTTTTCATTTGTTTCATCCTGTCAGCTGGCTTGGCAGTTTTTGGAGTGATGATTGCTTACCGACTGAAGATAAGGAAGGATTCCAGCTATACCTCTTCCCTGTTTTACTATACGCTATTGGTAATCGTCTACGGTTTTTACAGCATATGGGGATACCTGGCATTTGGGCACTTGTTGCACGACGTAATCGCCTCTCCTAATAACTTACGCAACATTGTCAGCATTTTTCCTTTAATGGGCATTCCCGTGCTGATTGTTGCATGGTACCTATTTATTCAGTTTTGCGTAGAATTTGCTGGCCATAAACTCCCAACTTACATCGGCATCATTTACTTTTCAGTTTGCCTTTTGATTTTGTTGCTTTTGGCAAATTACTTCAGAAATCAGCTCGTCAACCAAGAAGCTATCAAGCACTTCTTAATTTTTAAAAGTTTGGCTGTTGCTCATTTACTGGCAATACTGACCGGCAGTTCTATCCTTGTCATTTTTCGCCCTCAAAAGTCACTAAAAATGTCTAAAGATTTACTTGGTGTTTTCTGGATTATTCCCGCTACGTTTGTGACTATTTCATTATTCATGGTCTCTTCGCATTGGTTTGCGGCGGCTTTATTTGTTCTTTTCTATTTTAGTCAGCAAGTATTGGCACCCGGCTACATCTATTTTAAAGTTGATCAAGTCTCCGAGATGACCGATAAAAGTTTTGAAAGTTTTTGTCGTTCGTTTGAAATATCAAAACGCGAAACAGAAGTTATATTGGAAATTTGCAAAGGCAAAACGAACCAAGCCATCGCTGATTCATTGTTTATTACATTGCAAACAGTTAAGGATCACATCCATCATATTTACACGAAAACCGGCGTTAAAAACCGGGTACAGCTGATAAATATGGTGAGGGAAAAAATAAAATCAGAGCCTGCAAATAACAAACCCTGATTTCAACCTTGGAGCTATGAGAATGAATCATCTGTAAATCAAAACAATTACGCCATAAAAATGTTGATGCTCCAATTGTTTAGTTTCATAAAAAAGCAAAAATAGTCGACGATTCAGGTGAAACAAATCATGTGATTACACTTAAGAATGTTAAATTTGGGTGCTTTAAAAAATTGAGCTTTGGAAATTTATTTTAACTCACACCATACATTTCTCTTGTTTTTACTTTGTGTGCTGATCGCAGGCACATTCAGCATTCTATTGTATCGAAAATCGAAAAAGGATTCTCCCCTCACATCGATTCAGATTAATTTGCTGAGTGTTTTACGTTTCCTGACAGTGTTTTTCATCAGTCTACTGTTTTTACAACTGGCGATTCAGCGGATGAAACACAGCAAACAAAAGCAAGAACTGATCGTTGGAATTGACAATAGTGAGTCTCAGCAGGCGTTTGGAAATCAAGTCAAGTCGTTGAAGGACAAGCTGGCCTCCGAGTTGCAAAGCTTCGATCCGCAATTTTTTCTTTTTGATAGCGAAACTCGTAAAAGCGACAGCTTGAACTTTACGGGAAAACGCTCGAACTACTCTGGTTTTATTAGTGTGGTGAATCAAGACTATGTTCCCGGAAATGTTGGCGCTGTAGTGCTGATTGGCGATGGAATTGTTAATGCAGGTGTTGACCCGGTATATGCTTCAAATACGGCGACCTACCCTATTTTTACCGTTGGCGTTGGCGACACCACAGTACATACTGATGCTGCCATTCGCAAGGTAGACGTCAATAAAACAGTGTATTTGGAAAATAACTTTCCGGTGCAGATCGATCTGAGTTTCAAAAAAGCGGCCGGAAAAATTGTGAACTTATCCATCGCCCACA
>DATFMO010000674.1:0-6305 GCA_035266925.1 Sunxiuqinia sp.
AACAGCCGCAGGGAACATTTTCCATCGACCGAGGCCTGCAAAGATTATGTGACAACCCGCGAAGGTCCGGAATCCTGCAACACGTATAACATGCTGAAGTTGACGGAAGATCTCTTTCGAATGCACCCAAAAGCGGAGTACATTGACTATTACGAGCGTGCGCTGTACAACCATATCCTGTCCACTCAAAATCCGGAGACTGGCGGCTATGTTTATTTTACCCCGGCGCGTCCACGTCATTATCGCGTTTATTCGGCTCCTAATGAGGCCATGTGGTGCTGCGTGGGCACCGGCATGGAAAACCATGGCAAGTACGGACAAATGATTTACACGCACAAAGGCAACGACTCGCTGTTTGTCAACCTGTTCATTCCTTCTGTCTTGAATTGGAAAGCCAACGACATGGTGCTGAAGCAGGAAACCAATTTCCCGGACCAGCAGTCAACCAAGTTGACCGTTGCAAAAGGAAATGGTGAGTTCACGCTATTTTTCCGTCATCCTAAATGGGTAAAAGCAGCTGAATTCACAGTGAAAATTAATGGTGACCCATACCAGCAAAATTCGCTACCTGAAAGCTTCCTAGCCATCAAACGGAACTGGAAATCCGGCGATCAAGTCGAAGTCTCTTTGCCCATGCATGCCCACTACGAGGAAATGCCGAACGTGCCCAAATACATCGCGATCATGTACGGCCCAATGGTACTGGGAGCAAAAACCGGCACGAAAGATCTTGATGGATTGATTGCTGACGATGGCCGTTGGAGCCACATTGCCCGTGGTCCGCTTCGGGAACTGGACAAAGCACCAATCATTGAAGGCAACCGTGATTCTATTTTGCAAGATTTGGAACCAATCAAAGGGAAGCCGCTTACTTTCCATGCTCCCGGAATGTTCCCCGATGAACCCCAATACCAATCGTTGGTTTTGGAGCCGTTCGAGCGAATTCACGACGCCCGTTACATGATGTACTGGATGTCGATTTCCAGACCTGAATATGCCTCAGTGGTTAAAAAATTGAAGGCCAAAGAGCAGGAAGCACTTGAATTGGACAAACGTACAATCGATGATGTGGGCACCGGCGAACAACAACCTGAAGCAGATCATGCCATGAAGGAATCGCACACCTACGCCAACGTGTTTAAAGACGAATATTTCCGCGAAGCCAACGTCGGCGGAAACTTTAGTTACCAGCTGGCCACAAAAGGACAAGACAATCTCTCGTTGATGGTTCGCTATTGGGGAAATGAAAATAAAAATGATAAGCGCTCATTCGACATTTTAGTGGACGGACAGGTGATTTCAAACGAAAATGTCTCAGGCAAATGGAATAAGGACGATTTTGTGAATATTGAATATCCAATTCCGCCTGCTTTATTGAAAAACAAATCGTTCATTACGGTCACTTTTAAAGGCGAAGATGGTAACAAGGCTGGGCGTATTTTCGATTTAAGACTGTTGAAACCAGACGGTGAAAAACCGTAAATGATTGGCCTTTGGGGAGGGAATCAATTCGTTTAATGTGAAATGATTTTTTTCGAACTTAACTTTTAAACCCGCTAAAATGAACCTGACACGAAAGGACTTTGTCAAAAAAGCATGTATATCAGGAGCTTGCCTTTGTGGTTTTACCACCATGCTTCAAGCCCAAACTCCAAACGAAAATGAAGTTGCCGAACCTGATCCCAACCAACTGCTGATGCAGGAATGGATTTCAACCTTGTTATTCAATATGGATGAACAACAGGATGAAAAGACATCTCGTTCGATGCTTCGAAAAGCTGCTGCCGCCCATTACAAACATCTAAATATGGACGAGATATTAAAGCCTTACGAGGGTGATCTGGAAAAATTCAATGCCTTTATTGAAAATGAATGGGGCTGGAAAATTGACTACCAGAAAGAAGCCGGCCTGCTGGTTGCCGACGAAAACAAAAATTATTGTGTTTGCCCGCTGGTTAACCAGTCCAAAGGTATTAAATCCGGTGTTCTTTGTTATTGCTCCGAAGGCTTTGCCGAACTCATGTTTTCAAAAGTCATCGGTAAAAAAGTGGAAACCAAAGTGCTCACCTCTGTGTTGCGTGGCAATGATCATTGTCGCTATGAAATAAGAACGACCTGAGTGAAGCGCATTTAAAAAGTCTTTTAACCTAACCCATAACAAACCAATACATCTCGATCATGAAAAATTTAATGTTACTTTTTTGTGTATTGATTTCGATGTATTCCTGTAAAAAATCAGACGATGAAATCGTTGAGTCCAACATTCAATTTAACCACAAAATTCTGGAAGGCTACAACATTGGCACAATCGCTTTTGATCATGATGGTACTGCCTGGATCGGCACCTTGAATCAAGGATTGATTAGGTACAATACACAAGAAACAGTGATTTACAACTATTTAAACTCGATACTCCCTAGGAGTCCACTAATCATTGATATCGCCATAAGCAGGAAAAACGACATCTGGTTTAGTGGCAAATATCTGTATCATTTCGATGGAGCTAATTTTACCGAATATACACCAAGCAATTCGGAATTACCAGTCGATATTAATCCGTCAATTGCCATCGATTCAAAAGACAATGTCTGGCTTTCGTCCAGCATCTATAACATGGGCGGGCTCGTAAAAATTAAGGGAAACAATTGGACAATTTACACACCAGATAGCTCTGGAATCCCTGTCTATGGAATAACGAGCGTCGCGATTGACCAGGATGACGCAGTGTGGCTGGCGCAATATAGTGACGCTGATGGATCGTTTTTAACCAAATTTAATAATCAAACATGGACTGTTTATTCCAAAGATGAACTGGGATTTGCCCCTTTTATGATTCGAGAAATCAAAATTAACAGCAAGAATGAAGTGTGTGGATCAATTGATTATGTATTTTCACAATCAGAAATAAATCCCGGGCCTCAGTGCTTTATTTTTGATGGCGAAAATGCCCGTCAACTTAAATTTGATGACACCTCAAATATTCTTCAAATCATTGTTGACCACAAAGATCACATTTGGGGTTTCGGCTTACACCAAGTTGCTATGTTTGACGGAACAAACTGGACAGTTGATTCAACAACATTTAAAAATACAATTATAACGTCTATTGCGCAGTCTCATGACAACAAAATATGGATTGGAACAACAGACGGAATCTATATCAATGACTAAAATAACATCGGAAAAATGACTTATTTGAAACGTATTTTCTTCTCGCTTTGCTTTTTACTGCCGCTACAACCGGTCTTGGCAACCAACACACAAATGGCAAATCCACCCGATTCGGTGTACTTGTTTGCCTATTCGTTAAATGAAGATGGTGGCCACAGTGGAATGCATTTCGCATACAGTACCGACCAGCAAAAATGGTTTTCCATCGGGCCAAACTTCCGGTTCCTGTTCAGTGACTATGGGACTTGGGGCAAAGAAAAAAGGCTGGTTACGCCATTTCTGTTTCAGGCCAACGATGGCCTGTGGCATTGTGTGTGGAGCCTCAACGAGTATGATGGCACATTCGCCCATACCGCTTCAAAAGATTTACTCAATTGGAAACCGCAGCAATACCCGAATGTGATGACCGACAACAATTGTTTGGAACCTGAAGTTTCCTACGACAATGCAAACGGCGAATACAAAATTTCCTGGATCAGCGATAAAAATGGGGATAAGCAGGCTTATTACGTCACCACTAAAGATTTCAAAGATTATTCTGAAACCAAGGATATGCCCGTGAGCGATCGGCTGAATTCCCGAAAAGAAGTGATGATTTTAGGCAAACGGGAAACCGGAACTATCCACAAAGTTTCCTGGGATTTGCTGCAAAGCCTCATGGACAAGCAACAATTGGCAGCCTACCACGATGAATTATGGTCAGAAACCACCAAGGGCGATCCGGTGATTTTCAAAAATTTGAAAAAACTGGATGCAACGATCAACGTTGATCCATCAAAAAGCAAAAAGATCAGCGACAAATTGATCGGTGTTTTCTTCGAGGACATCAATTATGCAGCTGACGGTGGCCTCTATGCAGAGCTGGATCAGAACCGTGATTTTGAATACCGCCTTAGTGATAAAAAAGGACGTGACAAAAGCTGGACGGCCACCAAGGCATGGCATTTGAACAGCGATGGCGCTTCGTTCACCATTGACACCGTTTCACCCATACACCCCAACAATCCACATTATGCCGTATTGAAAATTGAAAAAGTGGGTGCTGGTCTGGTCAACGAAGGATGGGACGGAATCCCTTTAAAGAAAGGAGACAAATACAACTTTTCTGTTTTTGCCCGCAACCCGGACCATAACAACAAAAAGCTGGTGATTCGTCTGATCGGGGAAAATGGCGAAAACTATGGCGAAACCACCATCCGCGCAAATTCTTCAAACTGGAAAAAATTCAAAGCGATAATCACAGCCAACAAAACAGTGCCCGACGCTGAGCTGGAAGTGATTCCACAAAACACCGGAAGTATCGACTTGGATATGGTGTCACTGTTCCCACAAAAAACATTCAAAGGCCATCCCAATGGCTTGCGCCCTGATTTGGCCCAGGCGATTGCCGACATTCACCCAAAGTTTGTGCGATTCCCGGGAGGTTGTGTTTCCCATGGCGATGGCATTGGCAACATCTACCGCTGGAAAAACACCATTGGCCCATTGGAAGCACGCAAACCGCAACGCAACCTCTGGAACTACCACCAATCTGCTGGATTGGGTTACTTCGAATATTTCCAATTCTGTAAAGACATTGATGCCGAACCACTTCCGGTTATTGCGGCTGGTGTTCCCTGCCAAAACTCATCCACTGGCGGCCCCGGGCAGCAATGCGGCATCCCCATGGACAAAATGGGTGATTACGTACAAGACATTTTGGATTTGATTGAGTGGGCCAATGGCGACGCTCATTCCAAGTGGGGAAAATTGCGTGCAGAAGCTGGTCATCCTGAACCTTTCAACTTGAAATACATTGGTATTGGCAATGAAGATTTGATCTCTGAAGTTTTTGAACCACGCTTTAAAATGATTTATGACGCCATCAAAAAACAGCATCCTGAAATCACCGTGATTGGCACCGTCGGGCCATTTTATAAGGGTTCAGATTACACTGAAGGGTGGAAATTTGCCACCAAACTAGGCGTGCCGATGGTTGACGAACATTATTACCAACCTCCAGGCTGGTTCATTTACAATCAGGATTTCTACGACAAATACGATCGAAACAAGCCACACGTATACTTAGGTGAATATGCCTCACACTTGCCTCACCGGCAAACCAATATTGAAACTGCATTATCCGATGCCTTGTACATGACCTCTTTGGAGCGCAATGGCGATGTCGTAGAGATGTCATCTTATGCCCCACTGTTGGCCAAGGAACACCATACGCAGTGGAACCCGGATTTGATCTATTTCAATAATACGGAAGTGAAACCAACGGTTGATTATTTTGTACAGAAATTGTATGGAAATAATTCCGGCGACAGCTATTTGCCAAGCAAAGTCGACCTGTCTGACAAAAACGAAAAGGTTGATAAACGGTTCGCCGTTTCCGTGGTTCGTGACAGCAAAACCAACGATCTGATCGTCAAATTGGTCAACCTTCTACCTGTTGAAATTAATTCGAAAGTGAATCTCGGGGATGTTGGTAATTTGATTCCATCTGCAGTTCGGACGGTACTGACTGGCGCGCCTGATAATGGGAATGCACGACCTGTTGTGGACAACATGGAAGTGAGTAATCATTTTTCCTACCAGTTGCCGGCTTATTCTTTTACTGTCATTCGCATAAAATCGATGCAAGACGAATAATTTTAATCGTTCATTTAAGATCAAGCTAAAACCACTCAAATACTATAAAACAATGAAACTAAAAAACCTATCCATCGGAATCTTGTTTCTTGCTTTATTTGTGAATTGTAGCACCACGAAAAAGCAGGAAAAACAGGCTACAAAAGACGATTATACGATTACCGGCGTTCCGTTTAACGAAGTAACCATCAATGATCATTTTTGGCTGCCGAAAATTGATACCAACCGGACGGTGACCATTCCTTCGTCCTTTCAAAAATGTGAAGAAACCGGACGTGTGGAGAATTTTATCAAAGCAGCCAAACATGAAGGTAAGTTTGGAACGACTTTCCCCTTCGATGATACGGACATCTATAAAATCATTGAAGGAGCATCGTATTCCATGAGCGTACATCCTGATCCCAAACTGGATCACTATGTGGACAGCCTGATCACCATTATTGGCAATGCACAGGAACCCGATGGCTACTTATACACAGCACGCACGATTGATCCAG
>DATFMO010000675.1:0-6412 GCA_035266925.1 Sunxiuqinia sp.
ACAAGTACGATGCCGTTACGATAGAAGCTTATCTTGAAACCGTCGACAGTGCGAATACCAGTTACACGATGTTGTACTATTTCGGCAATAACACCGGTGGTAGTAACTGTTTATGGTATCAACCGACGATCAGCGGAACAGAATCAAGAGCAGCAGTTAATAATACAAATCCCAAGGCTGCTTACTCTGAAGAAGTTGACGATGGTAACCTTCATTATGTGACGGTTGTGTTAACTAAAGAAGCGCTTAAGTATTATTTGGATGGCGTTAAAGTTGCTGAAACATCGACTGCCGGTGTAGACTACATTTCTACCATCGATACCGTAGTTGCAAATATTTTTAAGGGTCCTGATGGCTGGGCAGATCCCAATTTTAACGGATCGATTGACAAATTTAATATTTGGGATGGAGAAGTTGATCCTGCGGTAATTGCTCAACACGCCAATGACTTTTTAGGAACCTCAATCAGTGTTGATGATGCTACACTTGACACACTGTATACCAATATCGGAACCTTAGACCCTACCTTCGATCCGGGAAATGACTTGTATCAGGTTCCCGTTCCATATGGAACTGATTCTGTCCAAATCAATGCAATACCTACCGTACATGGTGCAACAATCGCGATGTTTGATGGACTGGGCAATGAGATTCCCCAAAATGGCTACGTTGCCTTTTCAGGTGATGGTACGGATGTAGAAATTGACGTGACAGCCCTGGATGGTACAACTGAAAAATCGTATTATTTATCCATCTTCGTAGATAATGGATCTTCAGACGCAAGCTTGTCAGATATCCAATTGTCCTCAGGAGCTGTAGATCCATTATTCGACAAGGATACCACTGAATACACTGCTATTGTTCCTGTTGGAACTACTTCTGTTGATGTGACCGGGGTTCCTAATTACCCTGAAGCAACTGTTGAAGGTGGCGGCGCCATTACGCTGACAGGAGGCATGGCAACTGTCAATCTGAAAGTTACCTCGAAAGATGCCTCTGCTACGGAAACTTACACCGTAAATATTAAAGAAGCTGATGGCACCAACTACGCGCTTAGCTTACAAGGCGGAGATGGGCCTTCAAGCAATATTGATATTTCAGGATTAAACTTATCAACCCTGCCCTACACCATTGAAATGTGGTTCAAACCCGATGGTGATCAGGCAGATTACACTTCCCTGATCATGAATCCTCAGGGCAACAACGGAATTTCTTATGTGGGCTGGCAAACGAGTTATGACGCGCTTCGATTAAATGCTTCTGGAGGCGACCAATACGCAGGGCCTACGGTAACACAGCAAGTCATGACAGATGGATGGCATCATGTAGTGGCCATCGTAACGCCAACATCACGTACATTAATTCTGGATGGCGAAGCACACCAGGAAGCTGCTGATTTTAATCCTCTTGACTGGTCAAAGGGCGTCACACTGATTGGTGCCTGGGATGGCGAACCTGCCAGAACATTCAATGGGTTGATTGATGAAGTTCGCATCTGGAGCGATTCACTGTCAGCACAAACATTGAAAGACAATGAATATAAAGTGTTGAAAGGCGACGAACCCGGACTGGTTGCTTATTACAATTTCGACCTGAACAACTCGGCCCAGGCTGTTGATATGGCCAATGGACACAACGGAATCATCTCAGGTGGTACTTATGTTGAATCGTTCCCACGTGCAGATTTGAGCCTGGACACACTGACTGTTGATGCTGGAAATTTATACCCTTCCTTCCAACCTAAATTAAAAGATTATACTGTTATCATACCGGAAGGAACAACATCGCTGACAATTTCTGCGGAAGCTACTGATCAAACAGCAACTGTTACCGGAACAGGATCAATCGATGTTTCTTCAGGAAAAGGAACTACAACAATCACAGTTACATCGGCTGACCAAGCCTATACGCAGGATTATATCATTCATTATATGACTGATACACCATTGTCCTTGATGCACTCATACACCTTTGCTGACGGAACAGCAAAAGATGTTGCTGGCAATGCCGATGGAACCGTTCATGGAGGAATGATCTCTGGTGGCGTTTACACCACGTCAACCAATGGAGAATACATTTCTTTTCCCGGTGAAGAAATTGCCATCAACACCTACCCTTCAATCACTGTTGAAGCTTACATTGTGGATGTTGATTCAACAACAAACGGCTCTAACACCATGCTAACTTATTTCGGAAATACCAATCCTGATAACGGATATGGTTATGACTATTTCTTTACTTCATTGAAATCTCGTGCAGCTGTTAGTTGTCTTAATTCCACTAGCCCATGGAGTGCAGAATCAGGATTTACTAGTGGCAGCATTGTGGATGATGGTCTTCCACACCATGTCGTCAGTGTCTTTAGCAATGATTCAATCAGCCTATACATTGATGGTTTGTTTGCAGGCTCCGCTCAATTGAGCGATGCCAACAAAACATACAACCTGAGCAACGCACTTGCCTATCTCTGTAAATCTGGTTACTCAAACGACCCAACCTGGCTGGGGCAAGTTCTGGAATACAACATCTATACCGGACAAATGGATGAACAAACCATTGCCACTCGTGCATACGACTACCCAGTGGAAGATTCAACTACCAATGCGACGCTTTCTGCTTTAATGGTTGATGGTGATACGATTCAGGGATTTGTATCCTACAATTTGACTTACGATGACAGCGTTGCCAGTGGCGTTTCCACGGTACCTACGATTACCGCAACGCCAACCAATCCGAATGCGACGGTAGAAGTTTCAGCTGCATCAGAGATATCAGGAACGACAACAATCGTAGTTACTGCTGAAGACGGAATCACTAAAAATACTTATACCGTTAACTTCCCTGTTAAAGGAACCAAGTCGAGCGATGCTTCATTAGCTGATTTACAAATGTCTGGCACTACTGTCGCTGGATTTGATGCGGCAACAATGACTTACGATGTTGAATTGAATACCGGAACAACAGCTGTTCCTTCGGTTGCTGCAACAACAACTGATGCCAATGCGACCGTTGTTATAACTGATGCCACTGAACTGCCAGGATCGACAACAATTGTCGTTACTGCAGAAGATGGAACCACAACCAGTACTTACACCATCAACTTCACAGTAAAACCAACAGGTGTAGCTGATATTGAGCAAAACGCCATTATGGTTTATCCAACTGTTTCAAACACCAGCTTCAAAGTAAAAACCACGTCGAATTCAAGTATCATTAGCGTTTACAATATGCTTGGTAATCTGGTTAAAAAACAGTTGTCAACCGACTCTGAGAAATCCATTACTGTTCCATCTGCCGGAATGTATATTCTGAAAGTTGAAAGTAATGGCATAATTAAAACCTTCAAGGTGATTAAGACGAATTAATGCCACAATTTCCCAAAACTGGTAAAACAGTTTTTGAATCATAATCAATTAAGGGCTGTCGGGAATTTTATTCCGGCGGCCCTTTTTCGTTTAATTTTTATGGTTATCCGCATTTTTACCTGGTTCGCAAATTCCTGCCAGGCGTCAGACTGGGATTCTCCCTGTTTGCCCCGACCCTAAAGGAAGCAGGGAAAATCAATTCGCTCCCTTCAGGGCTTGGGGCAAACGAATTGATTTTCAATACTTCATTCTGCTTTTAGGTATGCATGCGGATACTCATTTAATGTTTTTTGGGTCGACAACTGAATTTTAGGAAGTAAAAAAACAATAGCTTTGTCATTTGATGTATATCGTTTCCGAAAAGGGATGGAGAAAAATTTTGATTTTGAAATATGGCAGCGGTTCAAAAGAGGTGATGAAAAAGCATTCTCTTACCTGTTTGATTCCTATCATCTTCAGCTTTTTGAATATGGATGTCGGTTCACGCCCGATGAGTATTTGGTTCGGGATAGCATTCAGGATTTATTTTTTGAATTGGCCCGAAAAAAAGACAAACTTTCTTCGACTGACAATATCTTATTTTACTTGTTGAAATCGCTTCGTCAGCGAATATTTGCCAATCTCCGAAAAGGTAAACGTAAGGAGGCAGAACTGAAAGAAGAACTTCTGGATGAATTTCGTCTGGATTATTCGACGGAAGTGGAGGCCTCCGAAAAAGAATTGAGATTGGATCAACTGGCTGAAGCAATCAACCAGCTACCACCTCGTCAAAAAGAAACCATTTACCTAAAATTTTATAAGAACCTCTCCAATTCAGAAGTAGCCGAGGTGATGCAGATCAGCTATCAATCAGTCAGCAACAACATTCAAAAAGCCATCCACAAACTGAAAGCATTGCTGGAGTCTGATTCTGGTTCAATCATCCTGTTTCTCCAAACTTATATCCGATAGATTTCTTTTTTAGTTCCTTTTTTTCTATTTCCTGCTCTACAGCATGTTTTTAGCGAGGGTATATATTACTCTTTCCTGCTTTTTAGTGTGAAGAGCAACATGAAATACTATGAAAAAATCAATCAGTAATAATTTGTTCAACCGAAAGTTCAGGGATGAAATTTCGAAGGATTCATTGGACCAGATCAACAAAAAGAAGAAGGATGATCCTGAAACAACATGGGCAACCTTGATCGCTTATGTGTTAAAATTCAAGCGGATTGAAAATCCCGAGACAAAAGTTGGGGTAGCCGATTTTGAAGCAGTGAAAGAACGATCGTTGGAAGTTTATCGTGAAAATCTCAGATCGTCACGTTATAGTATTGGACGAATTTCCGCTGCAGCCTCTATTTTAATCTTGTTTGCTGTTGGCGGCTATCTGGTTGGCAATCTTGATTTACTTGCTCCTCAAAACTTACAAAGTCAAATCATCGAATTCAAAACCCCCAAAGGTCAGCAGTCGGAACTGACTTTACCCGATGGCACATTTGTAGCTTTGAACTACGATTCGAAATTAACATACCGGGTCTCTCAAAATAACAAACTACAGGAAGTAGAATTGGAGGGGGAGGCCTTTTTCAAAGTGACCAAGAATAAGTCGCGTACTTTTCGGGTGATCACAGCCGACATGAATGTGACTGACTTGGGGACTGAATTCGATGTGCGAGCCTACAAAAACGACCTGAAAACCGAGACCACTCTATTGGAAGGAAGTTGCGCCATCAATGGTATCCCAAGCCAAAAGGCCTCCATCGTCCTGAAACCTGGAGAAAAGTGGAGCTTGAACAAACAAACCGGTCAGGATGAAGTAAGTAAAGTTAATCCCAAACTATCAACTTTGTGGCGTTCGGGCGAGTACTATTTTGACAAAATTTCATTGGGCGAATTGGCGAACACACTGGAGCGCATGTACAAGGTGACCATTCATTTTCAGGATTCCAGTCTTGAAAAAGAAGTCTATTCAGGAAGTGTTTTCCAGGATGATAGTATTGACAAAATTCTTGGGATTATTGGCATGAGCTTACCAATTCATGTCCGCCATGAGAAAAATCAAATTTCGATAACAAGAAAATAAACAAATAAAAACCCGGGAGATGTTCCCGCATCGCCCGGGCAATTAATTAACACGAATAGTTGACGCTATTCATAAGTATTAATCAAGCATTACAAATTTATGGAAAAAAAGGTGAAATGTTATGCCTTTCCCAGGAGCGGTATAACCAAACTAGTACGAATTATGCGGTTAACTTTTTTTATCATCCTTATTAGTTTGCTGAAAGTGTCTGCAAATGCCTATTCGCAGCAGACCAAATTAAGTATGGATGTGGATAATGTGACCCTGGAAGATGCCTTTCGGGTAATTGAGGACAACTCGAACTTTGTGTTTTTCTACAATGCCGATCAGGTAAAACTGGATCAAAAAGTGAGTTTGAGGGTAGAAAATAAAAGTATTGAAGAGATCCTCAATGAGTTGTTTCAGGACAAACCAATTGATTACAAGGTGATCGATCGTCGTATTGTTCTTTTTCCCAAAGGAAGCAATGGAACAGAAATGATGGAGCAAAAGGAACCAGTGCATGGGAAGGTGACCGGGGAAGACGGTGAACCAATCCCTGGTGCAACGGTGATGGTAAAAGGCACTACACAAGGAACCATTACGGATAGCGATGGGCTTTACAACCTATCGGATGTGCCAGGCAATGCCACATTGGTGTTTTCGTTTGTGGGTATGCATACTCTGGAAATGGCAGTGAACGGTGAGCCTTTGATCAATGTCATTTTATCGGAAGAAGCCATTGGGCTCGAAGAAGTAGTCGCTATTGGTTATGGTTCTCAACGTAAAAAAGATCTGACTGGTTCTGTGGCCAGTATTAGTACCGATGATATGAAATCGCTCCCAGTGCCAAGTATTGCTGATGCGATGCAGGGGAAAGCCGCCGGGGTTCAGATTATTTCTAACGGTCAACCCGGAAGTGACCCAACCTTTCGTATCCGTGGGCTCGGGACAATCAATAATAACAATCCACTTTTAGTTATTGACGGTGTGCCAACTGATG
>DATFMO010000676.1:0-4076 GCA_035266925.1 Sunxiuqinia sp.
ATTAAAGTGTATGTAGAATGCTTGAGGGTTTTTCGTACTTTTTGTTAGATAATGCTTAACATATTTTACATCAAACGTATCGTCTATTTGCCTTTCATTCTCATTGTTTACGATATAATCCCAACATGCTAAGACAACAACCGGAAATTTCTGAACAAAATTAGATTTGAAGAATGTCGTTCTTCTATGATCAAGCATATCTTTAAAATGGGTTACTTTTTTTGCTTCACTTGTTGTTTTAAATGGATTATCACTCATTTCGGTGATGAAGAAATTTCTTTGAAAATCATGGCCATATCTCCCAATGAAGCTACTACTACCGAAAATGTGATCATGTAACTTTTGATATTTTCTCCAAGTCTTCCCTTGTTCCTTGATTTGTGCACCTTTAAAAGCAAAAATTGGATTGTTCGTAGCATTTTCATCATTTAAATATTCATGATAATTCCAATTTTCAGTTGCTTCAGTAATATCTTCATCAATATTCCTTTTCCAATCGACTGCATTATTTAGATAATTCTTTCGATTCTGGATCTCCAGACCCTCAGAACCACCAATAGCTGCTTCTTTTCCCACAACCAGAATTCTAGCATTTGGTTTACCAGTTCCGATGTAGAAGTTTTCTTTCACTCCTTTTTCAACCAATTCTTTAAATTCTTTTGAATACATTTTGCGAAGGTTTTATTGTTTATAAATGTTTAGTTTTCTATTGTCAAGTTGAATTATATTCTCTTTATTTTCTTCATTTTTAAGGTTATAAATCTCGATCAAATCCTTCAATGAATCCCCATTTTCATCCTCTGTAATTCCATAATATACAGGGCGATAAATTGCTAATATTTGAGAGCAATCATTAATGATTTTTCTTGACCAGTTGAAATCCCTAATTCTGGGAGTATGATTTCGATGAGAAGAATATATGTCAATAATAAAGATTAACCTGATTTTCAATTGTTTGGTCAAGTAGAGCAGCGCTTCAATGGCAGCATCTCTTCCTTGGTCATCAAACTCGTGGAATTGGTCGCGATTAAACGACTCAATATCGTCGATTATTACAGTTTTAAAACCTGTCGATTCAACATATTTGATAATTTCGAGAAAGTTACCTACACCATAATAATCCATTGAAGTATTTACTTCAAGATTTTCAGCAATAAAATCATCCATATTACGAATGTCGGTGATCAACTTCTCAGAATAGTCCTGGTAACTTAAGAAAAGTACTTTCTCTTTTTGAGCAAGAAAATTTGCAAGTTTAAGTGTGAAACGTGTTTTCCCGATTCCTTCTTGGCCGCCAAAAGCAATTAATCCACGAGATAGATTTAGTTGATCCATTTTACATAGTTTTTTCTCAAAAGTAGTGATTGACTTTTGCTCCTGAAACTTGAAAATGGACTACTTTCAATTTATTTTATAGTCGTCTGATAAACAGGGAGTATTGGTATTGTGTATCCGCTTAGCCGATAATAGGCTTAGCAGTTTCCTCTCACAGGGTGGTTTTTAACACCCATAATTCAACCATTTCCGAATTTCGCCAATTTTGGTTTCTTCGGGTTTTCTGCGACGCCTGACTAGCTTTCTTCCGGACAAAATATTCTTTTTTGAACCGACCTCCTTCAGCTAATTCTGTTTCAATGGGATGACTCTCGCTAACATTGGTCAGTTGTGCCAAATTCGAAAACAAAAGAACCACCCTCCCTTCGGCCTTCAGGTGTTTTTTGGCTTGAGCGAAAAAATCTGGAAAAAGATTGGCATCGTAATAAATAGCTTTGTCCAGTCCTTCTGAAAGGTAGGTTGCCGGAAGCCATGGTGGGTTGAAAACAATTAATTCCGATTTTAAACGGCTATTGGCGAATAAATTGCCTTGTTTTAAATCAACTTTCGAATTGGGTTGATTGATAGCCAGGTCTTCGTTTACACTAATAATTGAATTCGGATTGGAATCGGTTCCAAGCACTTTTTCGAAACCATATTTTAAAAGTTGAAATGTAAGCACACCGCTTCCAATACCCACATCGATAGCTGATTTTTTTTCTCCTTTGTAATTTTTTAACCAATGATCAAAAAGGGATAAATGTTCGAAGCGAGTGGGGAAGTAGGTACCAAACCATGGGTGTATTTTCTGATTTAAACCCGGAATGGAAATCCCTTTTTCGTACCATTGCCACGAGCTGTTCAGTCCCTGAACCTGGGGGAAGGGTAATAAAAATTCATCCAATTCTGGATATAAAATGGTGAGCCATCCAATTTTCGGTGCTTTTTTCACCGCTAATTTATGGTTGCGGACAACCAATACAATTTGTTGCGAAAGTTTGAAATATTCCGCCCTGAAATTACGCTGTCCCTGAAATAATTGATCGGGATGCCTGGCCTTGACATGAGCTTTCAGCTTCGCTAGCAGCGCAAGGCCACTACTGTAAAAATCATTGACTAATATAGGGTAGCCTTCATCAATTGCCTCAATCGCTTCGTTTGGATTTATTCCGCGATTATAGGGAACCACATCAATAGTTGAAAGAATGGGTGCCGGACGATCTGCCTGAATTTGCTTGCCTGAAATCGTAAATACTAATCCTGATTCATTCTTCAGCATTTTTTTTAGATATATTGAAAAAGGTAAAGGTACCAGGCAAAAGAGAGTAGACGGATTAACTGCCTGAAAATGTTTTAATCTGGAAGCAAGTTAGCGAATTTTATTTTACTACCAGTTATATGGGAAGTACCGGTTTTCACACCAACAGCTCATACAATTCTTCCACATCTTCCACAAAATAATCCGGTTGGAGCGCTTGTAATTCCTCTGAGTTGCCAAAACCATATCCCACGGCGATGGTGCTGATTTCATTGGCTTGTCCGCCCACAATATCAAATCGGGTGTCACCAATCATGACAACTTCAGATGAAGGAACGAGACGATTGCGATCCATCAATTTGGTAATCAATTCAGCTTTGGTGTGTTCGCCACCATCGCCTGCTCCCTGGAAATCGGTCAGGTAGCGATCCAATTCGAAATGTTTAATGACCGTGCCCACAAACTGGTCCCTTTTGGAAGTTGCCAGGTACAATTGCCGCCCCTTATTCTGAAGTTCTTCCAGCAGTTCTGCAATCCCCGGGTACAATTCTCCCTCAAAAAGTCCACGCTGACTGTAATATTCACGGAAAAGTTTCACCCCCAATTCCACCTGCCTGTTATCAAAACCCAGCACTTCTTTCAATCCATCCTGAATGGGAGGGCCAATGAGTTGGTCAATGACTGCTGATCCATTTAAATCAATAGACATCTGTCTCAGCATATAGTTGAGCGAATTTTCCAATCCCAATTTTGAATTGATAATGGTTCCGTCGAGGTCGAAAATGATGTGGGAAAAATTGGACATGGTTGTGAATTTTGATGGCAAAGTAAGTTGAAAAATTTATCCCTACAAAGTGGGTCACCTTTTCACTCCTATTCTCCAATAATGACGTTCAATTCCTGAGGTAGAATTTTCACTTGAAACTGATGATTGCCCAACAACTCGCCGTCTGTTTCTCCTGCTATTTTCTGTGAAGATGATAGTGATACCTGCCGTGCCTGGTGAACAGATACCCGTCGGTCAGTAACAAAAGTACCTTTAAACAAGCCCGGCAAATTCCAAAGAATCCCCAACAGATCGATTTTACGAATGATCGTCACCTCGAACAATCCATTGTCAGGAACTGCACCAGGAGCCTGCATCATGCCGCCACCATTGTATTTCCCAATTCCAATACTAACTGAAAAAATCAAGTCATCCACTTCCTCCCCATCAAGAATGATTTTCATCTGGCGGGTTTGATACTGCAGATAACTTGCCGCGAGACTCTGGAGATAAACCAACAGCCCAGTTCGCCCCTTTTCTTTTAGGTGATTGGCTTTCTCAGCAACAAATGCGTCAAAACCAAAACCAGCCATGTTGGTAAAAAACCGGGGTGTTTGTGTTCCATTTTCTGAAAAAATGATTTGGCCGACATCCTGGCAAAGTGTTTTCCTGTTTTTGATTTGTCTGATCGCCGTTTCGTAGTCACTGGAAACACCAAAAGTTTTAATCCAGTCGTTG
>DATFMO010000677.1:0-8849 GCA_035266925.1 Sunxiuqinia sp.
TTCCGCTCGGCATTCGAGAATGAAAAGTCAGTAGTCAAATCAAACTTCCTGGAGAACCGATATTTGATACTCAACAATGAACTTAGTCGGTTGAAGCCGGTTCCAATTGTTGTTCCGGTCTGTGTTAAATACCCGAGTGATAAACGGTAATTGGCACGTTCACCACCACCGGTCATCGAAAAGCTGTTGTCAGAAGAAGCCCCAATTTGAGTAATTTCATCCAACCAATTGGTTTGCTGGTTGTACTCGTCAAAATAAACCCAATTTGGGTCAAACCCAATTTCTTTGGTGTCGTATAACAAAGCCAGCAGATCACGGCTATTTTGGTACCCCCGGTCATTCACCGAGTTCCAAATCGCGTCCTGCACCATGGCCACGTACTGCGAGGCATTCAACATTGGAATTGTGTTGGGTTCTTTCCGGATGTCATTTTTTGATGAAAAAGAGAACCGAGTTTTTCCACTGTATCCTTTTTTCGTCTTAATCAGCAGCACACCGTTTGCACCACGTGATCCCCAAACAGCTGTTGCAGCGGCATCTTTCAACACCTCGATGGAGGCAATATCGTTTGGTGAAATGTTGACCAAGGCTCCAAAATCTTCGTCGTTCGCTGTAGCAAAATTGAAATCATCGGCAATGTTGGTTGGGTAAGGAACGCCGTCCACCACAATCAAAGGTTCCGAAGAAGCATTCAAGGACGATGTTCCACGAATACGAATGGAACTTTTGGCTCCCGGCTCGGCACCGGTCACAATATCCACGTTGGCCATCCGTCCCTGCAGCGCTTCTTCAATGGAAGTAACAGGCAGATCTTTGATGGTTTCAGTTGTAATTTTCTGCGTCGATGTCACGCTCTCCCGTTCGGTCAATCCCAACTGGTTTCTTTCAATTCGTTGACCTACAACCGTGGCAGCTTCCAACACTTTGGTGTCTGCTTCGAGGGTAATGTTAATCACCTTTTGACCTGTGTATGCCACCTTTTGTGTTTTATAACCAATAAAGGAATACACGATCGTCAGGTCCTTCATCGAACTTGGAAGTTTCATCCGATACTCCCCATTCAAATTAGCGATGGTTCCTGTAAGCGTCCGGTTATTGGTATTGACTACAAATATGTTTGCGGCGATCATAGGTTCACCGGTCTTTTTTTCGGTTACGGTACCTGTTAATACACTTTGTGCATAGAGAGAGAGGGAAAAGCACAAAACGAACAGCGTACCAATTAATCGTTTGATTTGATTCATATTAATCATTGTTTCTTAGTCTCTATTATTCATCTTCTAACAGGCCATCAATGGCATAAGCTGCACCATCATTGTATATGCGAGGGAACACACCGACAACATTGACAATGTTGCCCTTGGCGTCTTTCACCTGTAGCTTATCACCGGCATCAATCAGTGTTAATTTGGATTTGCCGTTTGCCGTTGTTTTAAAGGTGGTCAACTCGCCCTGGATGCCAGCACCCGGAAATGGGTAGTCAGCGAATCCGCTTTCGTTGACACTCACGAAGTAATATTTAAGGTATTTGGCCATCTCAGCCGGTTGTAACGGAATTTGGCTGAAATTGTCGAGGATTGCCTGGTTAGTCGGAACAAACGCGATGAAACGTTCACCCTGCATGAAGTTAAATGGAGGGATGGTCGTATTGAACTGCGCCGTTCCAACCATCTCTTTGAAATATTCCATATCCGGAGGCGGATTCTTGGAGATTTGCTCTTTGAACAAGCTGTAATCCTGAACCAGCGCCTTTTGGTCTCCTCCTGTCAAATCAAATGATTCTCCGTTGTACCGTTTTGAATTCAGTTTGAATGGCATCGGATCATCCGGGTAATTATTGAAGATGAAGCTTGAATACACTTTATCATCATCTTCAACCAGTAAATACTGGAACGGATTCAATGTTTTATACACTTTCTTGTTGTCCACGGTGGTTATCAGCTTGGTGGCCATGTGATTTTTCACGATACCTGCCATGGTTCCAATGTTCATGTTGATCCATGGTTGATCGGCTCCTTCAATCATCATGCTTTGCGCACCGTATTTGTTGGGGTTGGTATTTTGGAACAACATCATCCGCCCGTTGATGGTGGTGTTGTCTTCCAGAACTTTATTGGTTGGCATGAACAACTTCATATCAATATCTTCCGACATCAATGGCTGAACCATATTGGCTTTGTCCATCATAAACAGGAAGACGCGATAGTCCGGATTTTGGAAAAGCGGCGCGGTGACACTGGTGAACATTTTAGGCACTGTTAAATTATTCAAGCCATAAAAAGTACCGTTGGAACAGATTTTCCGAACGGAAACATCATTGGTGTCAAACTGTATCGGGTTGCCATATTTAGTTTCAATTTTACCTTCCTGAATTTCTTGTGGGAATACGATGTCTCCCTCATACACGTGATTGTCCAACAAATATTTGATGGGTAAAAAGTTGACGTCAGTAATGGCTGGATAGTAGTCTGCCCAAAACTCGTTGAAGAAATTGGTCAAGGCTTCGTTTGATGGGGCAAACAGGTTGTTCGTCAACCTTGAAAGCTGCGCCAGATCAGCGTAATCCGGTAAATTTCCTTCCCCATTGTACGACCATTCTGAAGCAATTTTTGGCAGGTCAGTATGATAGAACAGGTATAAATCTTTGCCATTCCCATAATCCTGTGTCAGACCTTCATCCAATTGAAAATCCGAAAATTTATCATACAATTTCTCGAACAAGGTATAATCCGTTGAATTATCCAGTTCCTTATGAATGGTCTCAAGTGGTTCCAGCACTTTGTTCAACTCATACACATAGCCATTATCAGTGACCATGGCGTATTGATCAACGTTGGAGTTGGACACACAAAAGCCTCCATCCTGTCCATCCCAAGTGGAATTAGGATAAAAATATTGGTAGTTTGAAGCCGCATCAATTTGCTTCGAATCAAACAAGTACGATGAAAATACCGGCAGAAAACGTTCCTTGTGATAAACAAGTTTGGTATTGTCCACAACGTCAGGAGCGACGGTTGGATCAACATAGCTTTCAATACCGGAGCTACTTTTAGTTCTGAATTTATAATACAGGCCAGCATCTGGAAATTCGGTTTGCTCAGTGATCCCTTCCGGTCGGTAGTTGGCGAATTTATCTTTGTCAAACGCGTAATAAACCAAATGGAAGCCGACCAACTTTTTCAGTTCATCCAGGGGGATGTCGTCAATCGATGCAAACCCTTTTTCTTGCAGGTAAGCTTGCATCGCATCGTCCGACGGCGCCATGACTGTTATGATTCCTTTTCCGCTAATGACATCCTTGTAGCCTGCCCGCTCAACTGCCTGGAGGAACATGGAATAATTGCCTTCTGACTCCAGTAATTGGTAAGCATTTCCCTTCAGCCAGCCAGGGACTTCATAATACTTATCCAATTTCTTTTGGCAAGAGGCGAAGGTCAACACGAAAAATAATAGGAAAGCCTCAAGAACAAATTGTTTCGATTTTTTCATAGTTCGCTTTTAGGTTAACAAGTCCTAATCCCGATTCACAAAAGGCCGTTGAAATCTGATTCCGTTGGTGAGCATCCATCGTCATCACAGTTCAATAGCCTATCGAGATGTAGGTCGTTAGTTAAATTATGATGACAATGATATCGCGTTTTTATCCAAAGGGCTTGGAATTATTGTCAAAAAACAGGGAATTATTGTTTTTTTTGATTGGCACAAAAACCCCAGACAACTCGCAATGAACACGTTAGACAACATCAACCGTTGAAAAACATACCCAAACAGGTAAAAAATTGATTTGTCATTGGTCGATGATCCATTGCCAATTTGCCTGTTAAAACTGATTGGTTCCACCGAGTTTCCGCATCACTAAAAAACGCCGGAAGCTGCTGTCGTTACGTTGTTTTCGCAAAACAAACAGGTCGCCTGCAATGGTATTCCTAATCTATTCGCCCTGCTGTTTTGTTACAATAAATTAAGTTGAAATCAATTTCCTGTTGTTTAGGGTGAAATGCAATCAACTTCAGCGGATGTCGATTTCTTCCATGGCAAGCACCATTATTTTCTGCTGGTAATATTGTACGCGAAACACACGACAAACTGTTTTTTAACGCAAACTAAGAGGATGACATCCAAGGAACTACTTTCAATCCGACTGAATCAACAAGTACTGACGAGCAATTCGATGAGCGATCCTGAAGAGCTGCTCAACTGGTTTGGCGCCATCCAGGCACAAGATTTTCCAAGTTCAAAATGGGCCATCGGTGCACGCCTTGACAATGTTACTGACCAAACGGTTGAGCAGGCAATTGCCAATGGTAAACTGGTTCGAAGTTGGCTGATGCGTGGAACCCTGCACCTGACCACAGCAGGCGATATTGGCTGGATATTGGATCTGCTGGCACCACGAATCATCAAGGCCAGCGCCGGACGAAACCGGCAACTGGAACTGGATGATGCAACGTTCAGTCAAAGTCGTCAGTTACTCACGAAAACATTACTAGATGGCCAGCCGGCAACCAGGAAGGAATTGGCTGAAGTTTACGAGGATGCCGGTATTTCGCCCAAAGGACAACGCCTTTACCATATGCTGCACCGGGCTGCTCTCGAAAAGCTGATTTGTTTCGGCCCCACAAAAAACAACCAGCAAACGTTTGTTTTGCTGAATGAACATGTTGATCCATTTCCAACAAAATCCCGCGAAGAGGCGCTGGCAGAACTGACCAAGCGCTATTTCCAAAGCCACGGGCCGGCCACTTTAGAAGATTTTACCTGGTGGTCGGGACTAAAAAAAACCGATGCCAGAAAAGGAATGGAGTCGATTGAGCCACTGTTGCAAACGGCGATGATTGGTGATAAAACCTACTATTTTTCAGAATCGGCTGGGAGGTCAATAAGTTCAGCAAAAACCACTTTTCTGCTTCCTGCCTTTGATGAATACGTCATTGCTTATCGCAACCGAAGTGCGCTGCTGGCAGACAAACACTCCAGGCAAGTGATTTCCACCAATGGTATTTTCTACCCGGTCATCGTTCATTGTGGCGAGGTGATTGGCACATGGCGGAGAACGCTAAAAAAAGACCAGGTGATGTTTGAATTGAAACCGTTTGAAAAACTGAACAAAATACAAACGAACGGTGTCAGAATATCCATGGAAGACTGTTCAAATTTTAATGAAAAAGAAATCGTCCTGTTGTGAATTCATCAAAATACTTTGTCAAAAAAAAAAATGAGGCTGTCCAAAAAATCCTAAATACGATTTTCAAATACCTTTCCCCCTAAACCGTCGAAGGAAAGTTGCTGAATCGCAGACTTCCGACAGCTATTAAACCCGGAGGGTGATGCTGATTTTCATTCTTAGCTGTTAGCGTCTACATTTTAGACAACCTCATTATTAAAGCTCAGGATGTCGCTCATTTATCTTTCAGCACATTGTTATTCGGCGCCCATTTTTTTTGCCACTCCGGATAGGCATCCAGCACTCTTTGAGGAGCGTAGGTATACCAACCGTAGCCACTGCGACGCTCGCGGCTGACATCCGACAACTGATAAAGAAACTTGCTGTTGCGATCACAGAACAAGGGACGTTCAGTTTTCAACTCATAATAACGTGTCCAGATTGGCGGCGCTGCCGGATCATCAACAACCACTTTGTCAGTTGTACTGGTCCGCCATTTGGATTTTAATGGTGGCGCTTTGATCGTTTTCACGCGGGTGTGCTGAATTTCGCTATCCCTGAACCACTTGACGGCTCCTTGAATGGCATCGATCACACGCTGGCCCGGATGATCAATATTCATCAACATCAGCACAATAGGCACACTCTCGCCATTACAAATGGAAGGCGGCTCAAAAGCGCGTGCCCATGCCGGTTTCAGTGTCACTTCATCATGCTGCTGACACCAGGCTGTCAGTTTTCCGTCGTCTTTGATCTGAGTATCCAGGATGCACTCCAAACCTTTGTTGTAGGACTTTTTCACTTTGGCCCGCAAGTCATCACTAATGAAAGCATAGGACGGATCATTGTCGATGATCTTTTTCAGTGTATGTATGATCCCCATGTAAGCGCCATCATTGAACGTGATGTGCCTGCTGTACTTGTTTTCCAGCGGGTAATACTGTGGCCAGCCACCATTTTCAAACTGGGCATCAAGAATAAAGTTGATTCCTTTGACGCAACCTTCCTTGTACTTTTCAATGTGTGTGATGGTGTACACTTTAGCCAGGTAATCGACCTGCGTGTAGGTTGTTGAATTGTCAAAAGTGGTGTGCAAATGCCCTTTGGTGTCTTTCAGTCGTTGCTTCTGTTCCGGCGTTAAAATGGCCTGCATGTCGTAATTCTTGGGCCACCCACCATTATCGCGTTGATACAACAATATATTGTCGGCAATTTTGGTGATTTGTGTCTCTTTGTACCGTGGCTGATTTTTCTTCGGATTCACAATGTTCGAATCATCATGAATACCATACCAATGGCGCATGCTGTCGCCAAACGGACGCATGCTAATTGCGGGGTACTCTTTAGCCTGGCCAACAGCCAAGCTAGAAGTTCCCAAAGTGAGAATCATTGCCAATGCTATAATTCCCCTTCTTCTCCAAAATTCTGTTTTTCCAGTCATAAAATCGTCTTCTAAAATAATTAATTTATTAGGTGTTGATGGTTACAATTTTTTATCAATCGTAAATTGATACTCAATCTATTTAAATAGTCAATTCCCCGCGCTCACCCCTCTGACTCCCCTAAAGGGGAGAACTCTGCGCCCTTCAGAAAGGCTTTCCATATCGTTGCCGGGGCAAACAAATAAGGCGTCATAACACGTGTGAAACAGGTTCTATTCATCCATTTGAATGGACTACTTTCTTTGTGACTGATTCTTTTTAATGTATTGAATCAGTAAATTCATGTTGTGAATGTAGGCTGACGTTGAAATGTATTTTTGATCCGTTCGATCGCGATACGGAGATGTATCTGTTTCATCGCCAACACGGGTTGCCTCATATTTTTCGGTCGGTTCTTTTTGCTGGCCGTTACCAATGTATGGATGACTGATCATGGCATGCTCAACCAGCCATCGCCCCTGATCATCCAGCGATTGAATCACATTGTTGACGTTGCCCCTCGCCCGGTGTTCAAAATAGCGGCCGCTGGGTAGATCATACAAGTCGTAATAATGTTGCGGCGTTCCTTCGTGCGTGAACTTGCCCACTTTCAAGGGCGAATTTTTGGTGACATCTTCGGGCGAAAGTGCAGCCAGGCTATCGTATTGAGCTTTCAGATAATCAATAGGAAGATACCGTTTTCCACCATAATGCCCCAATAAATGCTCATCCTTGTGGTCGAGGTAATAAAAACCGTACTTCACGTTCGAACCTTTCCGGTGTACGTAAATCGGTTCACCTGTCTTTGGATCGACGAAAGTAGGATTGGTGTAACGGCCGTTCTCCGTTTCGTCTTTTGGCAACTGGGTTTTTTCCAGCCACTTGATGGCTGCCGGCACACGAGCCAAATACTTTTTATCTCCGGTATATTCATAAAATTTCAGCAAAAGCATGGCATTCCCAAACGTCGTGTTAGAAACCAAGGCAGTTGGTTCATAAGTCCGTGCGCCTGCCGGGTGCAATGACGGATCAAGCTGTAACGCCCACGCGCCACTTCCGTCTTGCGACACGATATAAAAATTCATTCCTCGACGAATTGGATCGAGGAAACGCTCCTCTCCCAAGGTCAGGTAACATTGAATCAGAAAATGCACATTTTCCCAGGTCACATCATCGTTAAACGTGTAGTAGGAAGAATAGTCGGGATGACCTTGTTTGTTGAAGTCGTGCATCAGCGGGTACCGTTGCGGCCAACCACCTATTGGATACTGACTTTTCAGAATGAAATTGATGGCTTTGTCAAGCGCTGGCTTGTATTTTGGATCCAGCTTTTCCAGGTACATCCGAAGCAGGAATTTAGCGGCATCGGAAGTTACATCATCATCAAAGGTTGAGTTGCCATAGTAATGCTGAAATTCTTCCAGGCGCCAGCCATTTTTACCAATTGTATTGTACCATTCTTTCAGGGAACGGTCGCCGGCAAAATCCACCACATAGTTCCAGCCGCCTTCGCGACTCTGCCCCCAAATGATGGCTGCGGCGGCTTTCTCAGCTGCTTGATAGTAATACGCTTTTCCGGTAGCCGAATAGGCATCCAAAAACAGATTGCCCATACTGATCGTCCCCGGATGTTGCATCCAGATCATGGTTTTATAGGCTTCCATTTCACCCCATCGGCGAGAAAAATCGGGCAGGTAATACCAAACGTATCCGCCGTTGGTGCTTACTTTATCAACCATGAATTTAGTCGCGCGAAGCATGGTTGTCTTCGCTTCCTGAACCATTTTTTGGTTCTGCGCCTCCACTTGGCCGGCTGAAATCAGGGCCAGCAATACATAGGCTAAACACTTCGTTAAAATTTTCATGTTGGTTTATGGATTATTAATTTGGTTGGGTTGGTCGGGCCTGGTGGGTGAACGATTTTGGCTCAATTTCAGTAGTCGTCAAAATCGAAATACGTTAAAGTCAGCAAGGTTGCAACATGTTGATCACGCTTCAATAAAATAGGCCATGCAAGTGCGGTAAGCCAAAATACAGACAGACTGATGGTAAAGTACATGTTTAGGTTATTTATGAAATCGATATCACAAATATGTGTATTTAATTTCAGAAACAGGAATTGAAAAAGTCAATAATTGTAAAACGACAAGACGATCATTCCGTTTAAAAATGATTCCTGGTAGCGATAAAAATTTCTTGTGCAAAAGAGGAAAATTTTATTACATTTGCAGTCCTATTGAAAAACGGTCTCTTGGCCGAGTGGC
>DATFMO010000678.1:0-14527 GCA_035266925.1 Sunxiuqinia sp.
CCTCTGGACCCGTTTTACCTGGAACACATTGCCAAGAAATTCGGTTTCGACCTGAGTATGATCCATACAGCCGGACATATCAATAATATGATGGCCCACCGGATGACCATCAAAATCAGCACAGCACTTAACAGGCAAAAAAAGTCAATAAACGGAAGCAAAATCCTGTTTTTGGGCGTTGCTTACAAACCAAATATTGATGATTCACGAGAGTCGCCAGCGCTGAAAATTATGGACGAGATTGATAAAAAAGGAGGCGAAGTATATTATTCCGATCCATTTATTCCAGAAACAGCAACTGATGAAGGACGAACATATTATTCTTCCGAATATTCAGCTAAACTTTTAAGCGAAATGGATTGTGTGGTCATCAGCACCAATCATGAGGCGTTTGACGCAGACTTCATTGTGGAAAATTCCAAGCTGGTTGTTGACTTAAGAAATGTCATAAAAGAATCATCCGACAAAGTTTATAAGCTTTGACAGACAAAGATATATATCACAGAGATGGAGCGTTGCGAAGATTAATTTGTGGGCTAAAGCCCACGTTCTAAGCGGCAGTCAAAATCCCCAGTCTGGAGACTGGGGTTAGTGAAACGCAAAAAGCTGACGAAATCCTAAAGATCAACATCTACTTGCTGCCAAACGCTTCACTAACTCCGCCCTTTAAGGGCGGGGATAAAATGGATAACAGAAGTCAACAGGGCTTTAGCCCCCCACAAAAAATATAGAAAAATATCACTATGACGAATTTTGCACTGATTGGAGCAGCAGGCTACATTGCCGAACGACACATGCGGGCTGTGAAAGAAACCGGAAACCAAATTATCGCAGCAACTGATTTATTCGATGTGATGGGACGCATGGACAGCTTCTTCCCCGAAGCTGAGTTTTTTCTCGATTTCAACAAATTTGAACAGTTTGTTGACAAGCAACAAAAAACAAATCAACCCATCGAATATTTCAGTATCTGTTCACCGAATTACCTGCATGTCAAACACATTCAGTCAGCACTAAACAACCAGGCATTTGCCATTTGCGAAAAGCCATTGGTTTTGTATCCCGAAGAAATTGAAGCTATTGAAAGAACGCAAGCAGCTACGGGCAAAAAAGTATACAACATTCTGCAACTTCGCCTACACCCAACCATCATTGCTTTGCGCGATAAAATTCAAAACGGCTCACAAGATAAAATATACGATATCGACCTGACCTACATTACTTCGCGTGGGAAATGGTACTACAAAAGTTGGAAAGGTGATATTGAAAGATCAGGTGGTGTGGCTACAAATATTGGCATCCATTTTTTTGACATGCTTTCTTGGATTTTTGGTGATGTTCAGCAAAGCGTTGTTCATCGTTACGATGCCAACAAAGCAGCCGGCTTTTTACAATTAAAAAATGCCCGGGTGCGTTGGTACCTCAGTCTCGACTACAACGACATTCCAGATACAGCCAAGGCAAACGGAATGCGTACCTATCGCAGTATTACAGTTGAAGGAGAAGAAATCGAATTCAGTGGAGGATTTACTGATTTGCACACCCAAACCTATCAAGATATTTTATCAGGGGGAGGATTCGGATTAGAAGATGCCAAACCGTGTATTTTGCTGACTCACGACATCCGGAATGCCAAACCTGTCGGGGCAACAGGCGATTTCCACCCGTTTTTAGCAAAATAGAAAAGCCACTCCAGGGGATGGAGCGGCTATTTGATTTTTGGCTGTATAATTATTAATTGAGGATGTTCTTGTATTGCTCGTTGATCAAATCGGGCAAGAAACCGGCTATTAGCTTCAATACTTTCTGCTGATCAACTTTATTCATCGAAATCACTTTTTGTGAATCCATCTGGTGAGCGTTAATCACTTGGTAATTCAAATTTTCAGGAACGATTAATTCGCCATTTTTAAGATACTGAACGCCAAATCCCTTTTCTGAATTTACATATTTCACTTCAAAATACTTCGAACGTACTATGTATTCATCACCTCTACGAGTTTGTTTAAGTAAAATTTGAACGGGGCGTTTAGATTCACCGTAAGTAATTTCCCAACTCTGCTGGAAATTTTTTGATGGCTCAAAATTCTCTTTGTGTGAGATTTTATAATCACTAACAAAATTGCCTTCACCACCTGCAAAAACATTCAATGAACCGGCTAATAAAGCCACAAGTAAAATGCTGATTATACGATTTTTTCTCTTCATGACTAATTGTTTTAATTCGGGTTATTCTTTTTTCTATTGCCAGCAAAATTAAAGGCACTAATCAGCAAAATTCCTGATAAAATGCAGGTTTTATTTTTGTTAAAAAGAACAAAGTTTTAAATTGAAAGTAAAAATTGATTTTAAATAGACAAAAGTGAATTAATGAACCATTTTTAGGTAATTTAAAAAACCATAAACATCAAACAGATTACGATTTAGAAGCAATATATTCTACAACATAAAATCCAATAATAACAATAATTGTAGAAATATAATGCGGAACTAGGCGTCCTTCTAATCATGATTTTAATCCAATACTGCTCCAATTTAAAAGGCAAATGCTTTCAATTTCAAACTGTAACCTAAAAACTAAGTTTTAATCTCACGAAATTAGTCATTAATTATAGTCAATGACTCAATGACAGATAAAAAAAGCTGTCCCGATGGAACAGCTTTCATATTCAATATGGAAAGATTATTTCAGTTTTTCAAATAGTGCTTTAAAACTAATCTGTGATGTAATAATTCCTTTCAGGTCGGTAATTGCAACGCGTTCTTGTTTCATCGTGTCGCGGAAACGGATGGTCACTGTTTGGTCCTCCAGTGTTTGGTGATCAACTGTAACACAGAACGGGGTTCCAATAGCATCCTGACGACGATAGCGTTTCCCAATCGAGTCTTTTTCATCGTACTGACAATTGAAATCAAATTTCAGATCATCAATAATTTCACGTGCCTTTTCAGGCAGATCGTCTTTTTTCACCAATGGCATCACAGCCAATTTTATCGGAGCCAATACGACCGGCAATTTCAAAACCACGCGAGTGTCCTTTTGTCCGTTGGCCGTTTCAACATCTTCTTCACAATAGGAAGCTGAAACTACTTGCAGGAACATGCGGTCGACACCAATTGATGTCTCCACCACGTATGGCACATATGATTTACCCAATTCAGGATCGTAATATTGAATTTTCTTGCCGGAGAATTCCTGGTGCTGCGACAAGTCAAAATCAGTACGCGAGTGAATCCCTTCCACTTCTTTGAAGCCAAACGGGAATTTGAATTCCACATCAACGGCGGCGTTCGCGTAGTGTGCTAGCTTTTCGTGTTCGTGGAACCGGTAATTGTCATCACCAAAACCAAGTGCCTTGTGCCACTTCATCCGCGTTTCCTTCCATTTGTTAAACCAATCCAGCTCGGATCCGGGGCGAACAAAAAATTGCATCTCCATCTGTTCGAATTCGCGCATACGGAAGATAAACTGCCGGGCAACAATCTCATTACGGAATGCTTTCCCGATTTGTGCGATCCCAAAAGGGATCTTCATCCGGCCGGTTTTCTGAACGTTCAGATAATTGACAAAAATACCCTGCGCTGTTTCAGGGCGCAGATATACTTTCAGCGCACCGTCAGCCGTCGAGCCCATTTCGGTGCCAAACATCAGGTTAAACTGACGCACATCGGTCCAGTTGCGGGTTCCGCTAATCGGACAAGCAATCTCCTGATCAACGATAATCTGCTTGAGTTCAGCCAGGTCATTATCATTCAGGGCTTTTGAAAAACGTTCGTGCAACTCAGCCCATTTCTTTTGATTGGATAAAACACGTGGATTTGTTTCGCGGAATTGTTGCTCATCAAAAGAATCGCCAAAACGCTTTTGGGCTTTCGCAATTTCTTTGTTGATTTTTTCCTCAAACTTGGCCAACTGATCTTCGATTAACACATCTGCACGATAACGTTTTTTTGAGTCTTTGTTATCAATCAGTGGATCATTGAAGGCATCGACATGGCCAGAAGCTTTCCAGGTGGTTGGGTGCATAAAAATGGCTGAATCCAGTCCAACAACATTTTCATTCAACAGCACCATGCTGTCCCACCAATATTTTTTGATATTATTTTTTAGTTCTACTCCATTTTGTCCGTAATCGTAGACAGCACCGAGCCCATCGTAAATTTCACTCGATTGGAAAACAAATCCATATTCTTTACAATGCGCTACCAGCTTCTTAAAGACATCTTCCTGAGCCATAAAATTTTAGTTATTGTGTTCGTTTAAGATTAATCGACTTCTTCAAAATCAACATATTCACCTTCATCCCTGGAAATCTTCCCTCCATTTGGCCGTTCTCCTTCGATGGTGACTTCGCCCTCCTGCCGACCTTGCCGGTCATTTTGAAAATTCTTATGCTGATGGGGCTGATTGATGAACAATGGCAGAACATATTTTGCAATTAACTTAATTGCATAATAGATGATAATAATTACAAATAATGTTCGTAGAAATCCGGCCATAAACAATATCACATTCAATACATTCATATCTCTCAAAATCAGCGGCCGTAAAATTAGTAATTAATTGTCAAACCGAAATTGATTCATCCAAATATTCAAGGCTACAGTAAAATTGAGTTAACACGGGTTTTTAGAATATTTCTAACTTTGCACAAAAAATGACGAATGGCTAAATACAAACGCATATTATTAAAGCTAAGCGGCGAGTCACTAATGGGTGATCAAGCCTATGGAATCGACCAACAACGACTGCAGGATTATGCCGGGCAAATAAAAGAAGCAGTTGAACTCGGCGTACAAGTTGCCATTGTAATTGGTGGAGGCAACATCTTTCGTGGATTAAGCGGTGCTGCCAACGGTTTCGACCGGGTGAAAGGTGATCAAATGGGCATGTTGGCCACCGTTATTAATAGTCTGGCCTTAAATTCAGCGTTGACGGCCATCGGAGTAAAATCCAACGTGCTCACAGCTATTCGCATGGAGCCGGTTGGCGAATTCTATTCCAAAGACAAAGCTGTTGAAGCACTGGAAAAAGGAGAGATCGTGATCGTATCTGCCGGCACAGGAAATCCATATTTCACAACCGACACCGCTTCATCGTTACGAGGAATAGAAGTTGAAGCAGATGCCATGCTGAAAGGAACCCGCGTTGACGGTGTTTATACAGCCGATCCAGAGAAAGATCCTTCGGCTACTAAATATGACAAGATCTCATTTGATGAAGTTTACAATCGTGGATTAAAAGTGATGGATCTCACGGCAACAACAATGTGTAAAGAAAATAACCTACCCATTGTTGTTTTCAATATGAACCAAAAAGGCAATTTAATAAAGGTGTTGTCTGGTGAAAATATCGGAACAGTTGTCCACCGCTAGAATGTATTTTAAAGCATTTTTTTGATTTAAAAAGTGAAGAAATTTCAAAATTCTTTAATTTTTTCTATATTTGCTCACAGCACAAAAATGGACTGACCATTATTTACTATGGAAGAGGAATTAGACTTGATATTGGAGGTTTGCAAAGAAAAAATGGAAGCTGCCATTGACCATCTGGAAAATGAATTGGTTCATATTCGTGCAGGCAAAGCTTCTCCAAGAATGTTAGACGGAGTAACCGTTGACTACTACGGAAGCATGACTCCACTAAATCAAGTTTCAAATATAAGTACCCCTGATGCCAGAAGCATTGCGATCCAACCATGGGAAAAAGCGATGATTGGACCTATTGAAAAATCAATTTTAAATGCTAACTTAGGCTTCAATCCTGAAAACAATGGCGAAATTATTCGTATTAATGTACCACCATTGACAGAAGAGAGACGTAAAGTGCTTTCAAAGCAGGTTAGTCAGGAAGGTGAAAAAGCACGCGTTAGTATTCGCAACGCACGAAAAGATGCGAATGAAAGTTTGAAAAAGCTGTTGAAAGATGGCTTGTCCGAAGACCTCGAAAAAGACGCTGAAACAGACGTCCAGGAGATGACCGATAAATATGGCAAAGAGGTTGAAGGATTATTGGATGAGAAAAATCAAGAGATTTTAACGATATAATTGTTTCTAGTTTTCTGTTTTCTGAACATTGTTTAATTGTTTTCATGGCTTTGAGGCAGCTTGTTGAAGCTGCCTTTTTTTTGCCCTAATTTTTGCTCCATCAATAAAAGTTGAAAAAATCTCAGCTACCAACCCACTTCGCAGCCAAATCCTTTTTAATTCCCCGGCACTTTCATTAATTTTAAATCTGCAAAAAACCAAATGACCAAACCTTCCCCAAATGTGTATTTTCTCTATTTAATAAATGGTAAGAGTTGTTGGCGTTACCGGGGGAAAAGAAGTTCAAACTTGACTTTTGGGGTCAAGATATAATATCGTTTTATCACCAGAAGTTCCAGAAAAGACAACAGCAATTAAAAACAGATACTATGGTTGGGTTGGTGGATTATCACATGCATAGCATCCTTTCTGATGGCAAAAACAATTACGAAGAAATGGTATTAGCTGCCATTGAGCTTGGCTTGGATGAAATCGGGTTTAGTGACCACGTGTGTCTGAAACCTGTCAGTTGGGCCATCATGCCGATCGACATCCCTGTCATGACCGAGCAAATTCTCGAACTTCGCGAGAAGTATCAATCGGACATCCGCATTAGATATGGTATCGAGATGGATTACTTCCCCAACATGGAAGATGAAATCAAAGAGATGATCGACAGCCTGCCTCTTGATTATGTGATTGGCTCCGTTCATTTTATCGAGGACTGGAATTTCGACTCTGACAAATCACTGTATGGAAAATGGACCAATGACGAACTGTACGAGATGTATTATGAATTGATCCAACTTGCTGCCAAATCCGGTTTGTTTGACACCATTGGGCACTTGGACATTATCAAAAAATTCCGAGTGTATCCGGAAAGTGACCAATCAAAGTTGATCGACGAAACCTTAAGAATTATAAAAGAAAATAACCTTGTCGTTGAATTGAATACTGGCGGAGTTGATCGTCCCTGCACCGAGTTCACCCCAAGCCCGGAAATCGTTAAACAGTGTTATTTTCACCACATCCCCATGACCATATCATCTGATGCTCACGAAAAAAACCAAATTGCGCGCCACTACGAAACGGCTTTAACCCTGATGAAAAGAATTGGCTACGAGGAAATTGTGACTTTCAACAATCGACGGCGCCAAACACTTCGGATTTAATTTCACGAAAAACACCCAATCCTCGTCTACAACATACTCACTTAATCCAGATTCTGATTTTTATTCACACGATAAAAACGATAGAAGTTGTATATTTGAGCCCTAATTTTTTTTCATGGAAGAACATGTGGGAAGTATATTGAAAAAAATTAATGAGCCCTCCGACTTACGTCATCTAAAATTGGAAGAACTGTCCCAATTATGTGATGAACTAAGACAATTTATCATTGATGAAGTCTCGAGCAATCCGGGGCATTTGGGAGCAAGTTTAGGCGTTGTGGAATTGACGGTTGCCTTGCATTACGTGTATCAAACTCCTTATGATCAAATCATTTGGGACGTGGGGCACCAAGCCTATGGGCATAAAATTCTCACAGGGCGTCGCGAACGATTTCGCTCGAACCGGAAATACCAGGGGATCAGTGGTTTCCCAAAACCTTCGGAAAGTGAATACGATGCTTTTGGTGTTGGACATTCCAGCACTTCAATTTCAGCAGCCTTGGGAATGGCTGTTGCTTCGGCACTAAAAAAAGAAGACCAACGCAAAATTGTTGCAGTCATTGGTGATGGGGCCATGACAGGCGGAATGGCCTTTGAAGGGCTGAACAATGCAGCTTCGAGCAATGCCGATGTACTGATCATCCTGAATGACAACAACATGGCTATCGATCCTAGTGTGGGTGGTTTCAGCAACTATTTGTTGAATATTTCCAAGTCGAAGCCTTACAATAAATTGAAAAATGATATTTGGGATGGCTTGGGCAAACTGAACGGTTTTGGACCGAAAGCCCGCCGATTGGTTCAAAAAACTGAAGGCGCTCTCAAATCTTACTTGTTGAAGGAATCCAACTTATTTGAAAGTTTTGGGATTCGTTATTTTGGTCCGGTTGATGGCCACAATGTGGAGTATCTCACGAATGTTTTACGTGACCTGCGCGATATTCCGGGGCCCAAACTTCTGCACATCATCACCAAAAAGGGAAAGGGTTTCAAGCTGGCTGAGATGAACCAAACGGTTTACCATGCTCCCGGTAAATTCGATAAAGAGACCGGTGAAATTATAGGCTGCGAATGTGAGCTGAACAAACCGCCCAAATTTCAGAATGTATTTGGGAATACCATTGTTGAACTGGCTGAAAAAAATCCCAAAATCGTTGGTGTGACACCAGCCATGCCTACCGGAAGCTCGCTGAATATCATGATGGAAAAAATGCCGGATCGTGCATTTGATGTTGGTATTGCAGAACAACATGCCGTAACTTTTTCCGCAGGAATGGCAAAACAAGGAATGATCCCGTTTTGCAACATTTACTCCACTTTCATGCAACGCGCCTACGACCAAATGATCCATGATGTTGCGATCCAAAACCTGAACGTTGTTTTCTGCCTGGATCGTGGCGGATTGGTAGGAGCTGATGGAGCAACGCACCATGGCGTGTTCGACATCGCCTACATGCGGAACATTCCCAATATGATTGTTTCGGCTCCCATGGACGAGATTGAATTGCGCAACCTGATGTACACCGCCCAACAGGACAATTTGGGGCCATTCTCCATTCGATACCCGCGTGGGTGCGGCTGCAAAGTCGAATGGCGACAACCATTTGAACTTATCGAGATTGGCAAAGGGCGAATCATCACCGAGGGTGAAGACATAGCAATTCTATCATTTGGAGCAACAGGAATCAATGTTTCCCGAGCTGTTAAGTCTTTACAAAACAAAGGCATGTCCGTTGCTCATTACGACATGCGTTTTGTCAAACCATTGGATGAAGAACTACTTCACCTGGTTTTCAAAAAGTTCAAGAAAATCATCACGGTGGAAGATGGTGTCATCCAGGGCGGATTTGGTTCAGCCATTATAGAATTCATGATAGAACATCAGTATTCGGCAAAAGTAGTTCGACTTGGAGTTCCTGACCAGTTCATTGAACATGGAACACCCGAGGAGTTACAGCGTGATTGCGGCTACAACCAAAAAGGAATTTACCAGGCTTGTATTGATTTACTTCAGGGATAATTGTAAATTCAACACCAATTATACTTTTTAGTCATCTGTTTCGTTTAGCATGCATAACTAAACTGGGGAACCTTGGAATTTTATCTAAAAAAAAGACGTTGGAAAATACTGTTGCTCCTCGTTGCGGTCCTGATTGGAGTGACATCGCTGGTGTATACAAATTGGCTGATTGGCCAAATGTCGAAACAGGAACGAAAAAGTGTTGAATTATGGGCTGAGGCAACCCGACGACTAGTCAGTCAGAATCCATCAAATTCTGAAGATCTCACCTTTTTGCAGCAAATTGTCACCAACAACACGACCATTCCAATCATCCTTGTTTCTCAAGATGACACAATCCTCACTGACCGGAACATCCGGTACAACAACCAGAATAAGAGTGCTGTTCTACGCCGCGAGTTGCAAAAGATGAAGAGCCAAAACAAACCCATCGAAATTGTCATATCAAAAGATGACAAACAATACCTGTATTACCGTGATTCAACGTTGCTTCAGAACCTACGGTATTTCCCGCTGGTGCAGTTCGCGGTTATCATGCTCTTCATTGCCGTGGCATATCTCGCATTCAGTTCATCGCGAAAAGCACAGCAAAACCAGGTTTGGGTAGGCATGTCAAAAGAAACAGCGCACCAACTGGGTACTCCTATTTCATCGTTAATGGCCTGGCTCGAACTGTTAAAGATGAAAAATATTGATCCCAAGATGGTGGATGAATTTGAAAAAGACATTTCGAGATTGGAAAAAATTACCGAACGTTTTTCAAAGATTGGTTCCAAGCCAGAACTGTTGACAGATGATATCAAGGAAGTTATCCAATCAACAATCAACTACCTTGAAAACCGGTCTTCAAAAAAAGTGAAATTCATATTGGATTGTGATGAAAATGCCCACTATGATGTTCCACACAACGCGGCTCTGTTTAGTTGGGTGATTGAAAACCTGTGCAAAAACGCCATCGACGCCATGGACTCGGATGGTGAGATTAAACTTCGACTAACAGACAATCACAAACAGCTGATCCTGGATGTATCCGACAACGGAAAGGGACTTTCAAAATCGCAGTTTAAAACCATTTTTGAACCCGGGTTCACGACCAAAAAACGTGGGTGGGGCTTGGGGTTATCGCTCGCCAAACGCATTATTGAGAACTATCACAAAGGCAAAATATTCATCAAACATTCTGAAATCGGTAAAGGAACAACCTTCCGGATCATCCTGAACAAAGCCTGATTTTTCAACAAATTCAATATTTATAATTCGTTGAACGATTGCATTTTGCAGAAAAGTAAATATTCGTTGTTAAAAAAATCAGATTATTTTTACCGTTTACGTATTTTTTATACTTTTGCAACACTTTTTTCCAGTCAATGGCACAGTTAAAAGCATACAACATTGCATTCAAAGGACTTGGAGTTGGAAAACATGATTTTGAATTTCAGATCGGCAACCAGTTCTTTGATTATTTCGACGGGGGAATCGCCGAAAATGGGAATGTTAAAGTAAAGCTGGAGCTGGAAAAACAAAGTGCGTTAATGGTTCTTTGGTTTCATGTTTCGGGAACGGTCAAAATTCAGTGCGACCGCTGTTTGGACATTTTTGACCAACCAGTGGAAAGTCAAAACAAAGTGTTTGTCAAGTATGGCGAAGAAACCTTTGATGACGGCGACGACGTTATTTGGGTTGGACCCGAAGACACGCACATCAATGTGGCAAAGTTAATTTATGACTTTATCATTTTGTCGATCCCGATAAAACATGTACATCCGGATGACGCAAATGGCAAAAGCCTTTGCAACCCAGAGATGCTGAAAAGATTGAATAACATGAACACCAGCGAGGAAGAGGGCGAAAGCCAGGAAACAGACTCCAGGTGGGATGAATTGAAAAAATTATTAGGTAATTAAATAAAGACGTTTAAAATGGCACATCCAAAGCACAAAACATCAAAATCCAGAAGGGATAAAAGGAGAACACACTACAAAACTACGCCAGCAACTTTGGCAACGTGTTCAAATTGTGGCACCACTGTGAAATACCATACCGTTTGTCCGGAATGTGGTTATTACAGAGGCAAACTGGTAATCGAAAAAGACATTACTGTTTAAACCTTCATAGGCATGATCAGAAGACTAACTCTTCTGATCTTTTTTTGCTCGCTTAATTAAACTTTCGAACAATTTAATTAATTGTTTTAAAACGAGTTAGGCTCATTCTTTTGCGAAATTTTTCTTTGCTGTTCGAATTTTTCGCCCTATCTTTCGCAATCATTTTTTCAAGAATTTTGTTACTCTTTATTAAACTGACTTTCAGATTGTTCTGAGGACAAACTGATCGATTAAAGAATTAATTATGCGAGAGATTCGTGCTGCAATCACAGGCATTGGTGCTTACCTTCCCGAATACAGGTTGACCAATGACGAACTGAGCACTATGGTTGATACGACCGATGAGTGGATTATGCAACGCATTGGGATTAAAGAAAGACGTATCTTAAAAGAAGAAGGAAAAGCAACTTCAGATATGGGAACAGAGGCCGTTAAAGAGCTTCTGAAAAAGACCAATACCCACCCCGACGAAATCGATTTACTGATTTGTGCCACTATAACGCCGGACCGCCCATTGCCGGCAACTGCCAATGTTATCAGTCGAAAAGCCCGGCTAACGAATGCCTGGAGTTTTGATATCAGCGCTGCCTGTTCCGGGTTTATTTTTGCCTTGACAACCGGGGCCTCATTTGTTGAGTCCGGTCAATATAAAAAAGTCATTGTCATTGGTGCTGATATGATGTCGGCCATTACCGACTACACTGACCGGACCACCTGCCCGCTTTTTGGTGATGGTGCCTCTGCTGTTCTGCTGGAGCCAACAACGGAAGATATTGGCATCATCGACCACATTAACCATACGGATGGAAAGGGCCGTCACTATCTGCACATGAAAGCTGGCGGTTCAAAACTTCCGGCTTCATGCGAAACCGTTGAAAACAGGCAACATTTTGTACACCAGGACGGGAAAACGGTTTTCAAATATGCAGTATCACGCATGGCCGATGTATCGGTTGAGATGATGAAAAGACACGAGATCACCCCGGACAATTTAGCCTGGATGGTTCCACACCAGGCCAATATGCGAATAATTGATGCCGTGGCGCGACGCATGAACATCAGCGCGGATCAAGTGATGATCAACATTGAAAAATATGGGAACACAACTGCGGCAACCATCCCACTGTGCCTGTACGATTATGAAAGCCAGTTGAAAAAAGGCGACAACATCATTTTAGCAGCGTTTGGCGCAGGATTTACCTGGGGATCAATCTACCTGAAATGGGCCTATAATCCAAAAAGTTAAACTCAAAAAAATAAATTTATACCTCATGAGCCGACTGTTAATTCAAAGCCACGAAGAATTCGAAAAGCACATTGGACAAAAACTGGGTGTTTCTGAATATCACACTGTTACCCAGGAACAAATTAACAAATTCGCCGACGCCACCCTCGACCATCAATGGATTCATACTGATCCTGAACGGGCAAAAAAGGAAGGTGCCTTTGGAGGAACGATCGCACACGGCTACCTGACCATTTCCTTACTTCCTGTTATGTGGGACCAAGTTGTTGATGTCCGGAACATTAAAATGCTGGTGAATTATGGAATTGAACAATTTAAGTTTGGACAGCCAGTCCTTGTTAACAGCAGGATAAGAACTCACGTATGGCTGAAAGAATGCCGAAACCTACGTGGTATCAGTCGCGTCAAATTGGATGTACAAATGGAAATTGAAGGAAACAAAAAGCCCGCATTTGAAGGAACCATTACTTTCCTTTACCATTTTAATAGCTAAAAACTTTTTATCACATCGATAAGCAATTAATACCCACCAATCGGAAACGGCTTAATGGTGGTCAGCAAGCAGAAGAACCTTTGCCCAATTGACCTGCAACATTCCATGTCGCTTGGGCGTATTAAATAAAATCATGTTTAAAGGCAGGATCAACTAATTGTCAATCCTTTAAAGGACATTTCTTATTATATTTGATGCTACGCAACAAAACAAATAACATGGCAAAAGCGAACACAGAAATTGATTCACAAGGAATTAACCTAGTTGGGAAGGGTACCAAAATCACAGGCGATGTGGTGTCGGAAGGTGACATTCGTATCGACGGTGAATTGACCGGGAATTTGGATTGTTCAGGACGAGTGGTTATTGGAATAACAGGTCGGCTTACCGGTGAAGTGAAGTGCAAAAACATGGAAATTTCAGGCTATCAAAAAGGGAAGCTTGACGTGAGTGAACAGTTAAGCCTGAAATCGTCATCAAAAGTTTACGGAGAAATTAGTACCGGAAAACTGAGCATTGAGCCGGGAGCTGTTTTTACAGGTTCGTGTAAAATGGGCGAGCAAACAAAACAGGATGTCATTAAAGAACTCAAAAAAGCCTAAAAAGAAACTCGACAATTTCATTCGTTATTCCGGATTGGCTTTTGAAATGATCGCGATCATGGCAATTGGGGTTTATGCCGGACACAAAATTGACGAATGGCTGGACTTGTCGTTTCCGGCTTTTACCTTGGGATTAATGATACTTTCGGTAGTTGGAGCCATTTATCACGCAATTAAAAATTTTCTGAAATGAATGCATTCATGAAACGCTTTTTGACCCGGGCAATCATCTTGACCTTGAGCTATTTTCTTGTTGGATTGGTTATTTACGAATGGGTAATACCATACAGATACGAAGAGGTCTTCCCGGTGTTGCTCATCTTTTTCTTCCTGACTACAAGTATCATTCATCATTACATGTTAAAAATCTCCGATATAAGCGTCCCAAAATTTACGGCTCGTTTTATGGCTATGATTTCTTTAAAAATGTTTTTTTACTTAATTATTGCAATCATTTATGTATTGATACGAACCGAACATGCCAAGTTCTTTCTGATCAACTTTTTCGTCGTTTACATTGGGTATACTGCGCTGGAAGTTAGCGAGATCGTCCGCATCGTAAAAATGAAAAAATAACCCTTGAACCAATCGTTTTTTTTAGTATTTTGCGAGCTCTTTTTAGGAAGTGCAAATCGGTATTGTCGTTTATCTATGAAAGCAACAAAAGCTCAAAATATTCACACTGCTTTTTTCTTACTAATCCTCCTAACATTCGGCCTGACTTCGACTTCTGCATTTGCAGAGGAACAATCACAAGATAGCATAGAGGGAACAACTGCTCATGAGACTTTTCAGCCTGGCGAATTCATCATGCATCACGTTTCTGACTCCCACGAATGGCATATTGCAACATTCGGAGAGA
>DATFMO010000679.1:0-4395 GCA_035266925.1 Sunxiuqinia sp.
TGGACGGATCATGGTATCGTCGTGAGCCAGTATAATGTCCCTTGGGTCGATTCAACATCGTACAGCATGTGGGCACCTGATTGTATTGAACGCAACGGAAAGTATTACTTCTATTTCCCTGCCAATACCAATGTTGTCGATCCCAACGGAAGAAAGGGGTTCGGAATTGGCGTGGCTATTGCCGATAAGCCGGAAGGTTTTTACGTTCCGCAGGCAAAACCCATTCAAGGTGTCCATGGCATTGACCCGAACGTGTTTATCGACAAAGATGGGCAAGCTTATTTGTACTGGGCCATGGGAAATATTTATGTGGCCAAGCTGAAAGATAATATGCTGGAATTGGCCTCGGAACCTCAAAAAATTGAAAACCTTCCTCAAAAAGGATTGAAAGAAGGCCCTTATTTTTTCGAACGCAAAGGGATTTACTACCTGACTTATCCGCACGTTGAACACAGCATTGAACGTCTTGAATATGCAATTGGAAACAGTCCCATGGGGCCATTTAAAATTGCCGGGGTTGTCATGGATGAGTCGCCGATGCACTGTTGGACGAACCATCAATCAATCGTTCAATATAAAAATCAATGGTACCTGTTTTATCATCAGGATGCCTATTCTCCAACATTTGACAAGAACCGGTCGATTTGCATCGATAGTTTGTTCTTTAATGCGGATGGCACTATTCAAAAAGTAATCCCAACAATGCGCGGAGTCGGATTGACTGATGCTTCCCAAGAGATTCAGCTGGATCGGTACAGTCAGAAAAGTGACGATGGCGTGCTGGTCGATTTTCTGGATACGACCGACACGTTCAAAGGTTGGAAAACAAAGTTTGAAATGAAAGGCGCCTGGGTAAAATACAATGCGGTTGATTTTGGAACAAAAAAGCTTAAAACAGTCCAGTTAAGGGTTTCTTCAGAAACAGGAGGAGCGTTGCAAATCCGGTTGGATAAAGCTGACGGCGATGTGGTGGCAACAATTGACGTGCCGAAAACCAGCCAGTGGAAAACGATCAGTTTTCCGGTATCTGGTTTAAAATCAGGCGTTCACAATCTCATTGTATCATTGAACGAAAATAGGCCGCTTGAAGTGGACTGGATTCGTTTTAGCGAAAAAGCTCAGGAATAATCGAAGGGAAAGTTTAAAAAATACTCGTCGTAAGATCGATTGATGGTCCTGTCCATAAAATATATTTGCAAAATAGAGAACAGCGCTATTCGTTATTGCAATACTGAATCAATTGAATAAGGTCCTCTTCTTTTTTGGGATTCAACTTTCGGCTTTTGGCATATTTTTCAATATCCGATTTGAAGGACTTCAATTTTTCAAACAGCGCTTTTTTGCTGCCGATTGCTGATGGTAGCTCTTTTTCGGCGGAAATCAGATATGTATCGTCTTTTCTAACAAACCGGTTCGGCACTGCGTCTTTGAACCCAATGGCTTTTGTTGCCAGTGCAAAATCCACCTGGTATTTTTTGTAAAGTTGAATTTTGCCATCAACGAGTCGTTCTAAAATACCATGTGCTGTTTTCCCGTAGTTCAAATAATCACGGACAGTGAATTGATGATTGTCAAATTTGAATTGGTATTTGGACTGAGAATTGTTGATTTCCAGCACTTGTTTTTGATCGTTCATAAACTCGATATTGTCCGAGTAAATGTTGTATCTCAAGGGGACGTTCTCATAGTGGATGCTGTCGTTCACAATCACTTCCCCTATGATAAACTGTCGGTTCAGAAAAGGGGTTCCTTCAATATCATTGTAATTTGTTTCGCCCCTGCTCCGTTGGTAGGTGAGTTGGTCTGAGAGTGAGGTCAGGTCTTTGATCACGATAGTTTGGGAAAATCCAGTTAGACCTATAAGTAAAAAGAAAATAAAAAGTACAGGCAGTTTCATGGGTGTGTTAGTTTGAAATAAAGAAAATAACTATTTGAATATAAAAATAATGTCGTCAGCCTTTAATCTTATTTAAATTCTGGCTATTTAAATTTCAAATTTGAATCATGTACAAGCTTTCTATTCTCTTTTCATCCGAAAATCAGGCGATTCACCGTTTAGATTTATCCCAAATCGAAAATGGTGTATCTGAAAACAAAAATCCAACTGATATTCATTATCTAATTTAGGGCGAAACTGATGGACGGTGTGTTAGACATAAATTGTCAAAATTCGTTCAATATCATGATGTGAATTAATTTCAAATATAAACTCTTTTCAGAATAATGAAGAAAAACCGGTATAAAGTAAGTACCAGGCTTAAAGTTCTTATCATCACATGTTTTTTTGTTCAGGTGGGCTTTGCCAAAACCTACCATGTTTCGACCGCAGGAAATGATACCGGGGACGGTTCTGTTGATCAACCATTCCGGTCAATATCCAAAGCCGCCAATGTTTTGAGCCCGGGAGATACTGTTCTGGTTTCAGGTGGAATTTATTTAGAAAAGAATATCATTCCGGCTAGTTCAGGAACCCAGAACTCAGTAATTGTTTTCAAAGCTGATCCATCTTCAGGTACTGTAGCAATCAGCCATCCGGCAGTTTCACCAAACGATAACACGCCGGTTTTCAATCTGTCCAACAAAAATTTTATCTGGATTGAAGGATTTCAGTTCAAGGACTTTAAATATGGCAAGGCCAGCATTTCCATCGTTCATGGAGAAGGCAATGTTGTTGTGAACAACCAGTTTGAAAATATAGGTAATTCAGGGGTTGCCAGTTGGGATGGGAACTCGGTTATTTGGGTGTATGAATCTTCCGGAAATGTAGTGCGAAACAATTATTTCAAGGACATAACCGGTGATGGTATTTCTTTGAACGGACAAGCTTCGGTCAAAAACCTGGTGTGCGAAAATACATTCGACACTTTTATGGGGAAACAGCGCAGCTGGGATGGAGGAAGCCATTTATATTCCTGTTCGATTGGTATTCAAGACATGTCTGATGGCAACAATGTTATTGCTTTTAACCATGCGTCCGGTGTAAAATTTGAAGTCTGGCTTGATCGTGACGGAAGCCATAACGTCATCTTGAGAAATGTTGCCCACAATAGCTCCATCCTGGTGTTTAACGAGTCCCGCTGCGCTTCAAATGTCATACAGGAAAATATTGGATACGATTTAGATGTCGCCTATGAAACAGCGCGATACGAAACAACAGGATGGACAATTGATGCCCGGTGGATCAAGAACATTGCCTACAATAGCCGGATTGGTTTCTATGTTCATAAATCGGAACGTGATGAATTCAGAAATAACATCGCATTTAATAATACCGATTATAACCTTGTATTTACAGATGAGGCATTGTCAAACGGCCCCCACACATTCAGAAATAATTTATGGTACACATCGGGCAAAACAAATTCAATCCAGTTTCGGAGCACTGCGGTTTCTGTATCAGATTTTCAATCAGCAATAGGCGAAACCGGCGGGTTATCCGTGAATCCACTCTTTGTGAGTACGAACTCAGGCTCAGAGGATTTTACGCTTCAGCAAAGTAGCCCAGCGTTGAATGCAGGTGAAGTGGGTGTGGATATGGGAGCCTATGCGGTTTATGGCAAGACGAAGGTTGGATGGGACCCAAACCTTCAATTTTCCGGGTCATTGGTCAGCTTCGATGCTATCATTTCAGAAGCTGACAGAAATGATCAAATCCAATTGAACCTTCGGCTGAGTAAAGCTTCATCTCAACAAGTGATGGTTGATGTTACACCAGTAGCCGGGGACGCCCGCATTGGTGAGGACTTCAATTTTACCAGCCAGACTGTTGTTTTTGAACCCGGTGAAACGAGCAAGTCCATTACGCTCACGACTGGTGGTGACTCAAAATATGACCAGTTGGTCGCATTTCAATTTACAAACATGACCAATGCACAGGCCGGTTCTAAAAATTTGCGCCTGCTTAGGATAAAAGGGATTCCCCAATTGAGTGCTTACGCGGGTGTTGATCAGCTCGTGTATGATGTAGATAATAGTGGCAGTGAGCCTGTTACGTTGGATGGTTCGGGAAGCACTGATCCCAATGGTAACATTACTTCTTATGTATGGAGCATGGGAGGTGAACAGATTGCCACCGGGGTAAATCCAACCCTGGAATTGGCACAGGGCGACCACAAGATCACATTGACAATAACAGAAAATGAAGGGAAAACTGCAGTTGATGATGTCAATATCTCTGTGATTGTTAGTTCCGGAATTTGGCTTGAAGCAGAATGTGGTACGGTTGGATCATTATGGAACCAGGAGCAGGATCAAAATGGTTCGAACGGGGAATATGTAACCATTCAACCCGGCAACAATAGTACTGGTAGCGCTTCCTCTGATCCTTCCGGGCAGCTAACTTATGATTTTAATGTCAGTGAAAGCGGTTCGTACACCTTGTGGGCGCGTGTGCTT
>DATFMO010000680.1:0-4647 GCA_035266925.1 Sunxiuqinia sp.
AACATGAAGATAACGAGTTGCCGACGTAATTTGTAATGGAGACCCCAGCTGGATAACCAGGGTGTCCTCCGTATTGATGGGGTTTTTAACAACTGGAGAGATGTATTCCAAAAATTGGTGTGTTGTATTCAGTCCCACGATTTTTTTATTGATGGCGATGTTAGTTGATGGATGATGCCCGGGGGTGCTGCGAATTTCCAACAATGGAGTTCCTTGAGATGATTCAAAATCGAACGTTGGCGCTTCTTTGCTTACGGTTCTTGGGTGCGGATCTCCATTGATGCAAATATTGTCCAGTAGAAGTGTGCCGCTACTGGCAGAACTTTGAAAGGCGAGCTGCATGAAACTATTGTTTTCCCCTAAATCAATCACCTGGTCTTTCCATTCATTGCCCGCGTCAATGCGAATGATACTATCGGATGAGTTGTTGGCACTCCCCTCCGCGTCCGCTGAATAGCTCATGATATGCAAATAACGGTAGTCATTTGACGTATAAAATGTGTCTTCCAACTGGTAGAAAAATTCAGGATTTGTCGATAGATTAATCGAAAGAGAATGGATGCTGTTGTTCAGCCCATTGGTCCTTGGGTTTTCAGCCAGATTCAAGTTCTGCCCTTCAAACCCGCCCAGCGAATCATTTTCAAAATGGATGCCTTTGATTAGTTGAAACTGGCTGTAACGGGTAAACTTAACCGGGATGACAAAGGATGTGATTGATTGCGCTGGAGCGAAATAGTTCAGATGTTGGTCTGAAGTATTTGAATCGGCGATTCGTTGACAATTTTCCGATGAGCTGGTTCGGTATGTTTGTGCGGAGCGGCCGGTTTGGGGGAATTTGCTCAGATCGATTGAAAAAGATTCCCCACTCTGGGATTGGTTCAACACGACTACTGCCAGTTGGTCGCCATCGGGGCTGACTGCTGTGAGTACGTGATCATTCCCCGATTCAATCAATCGATATCCTTTTTTGATGAACCGGGTGACCTGCATGCGTACATAAAAGTTTTTGACGATCGCATACGTTTCGTTTCCAAAATCAGCTCGAAGCTGGCACCAGGTGTCGTTGCCTTCTTCCATCAACTGCCAGTCAATCCAGGCCGATGGTTTCATGTAGCGAAGGTCATTGAACATTTTTTGCGCTAACTGCAAGTTATTTGTCAAGCCACTTTCGCTGATACCGCTGGGGCCCGTTTCTGACATCCAGAATGTTTTGCCAGTCTCTCGCGTCAGGTTATAGGCTTCGCGGCGTTCGGCATCACTTCCACTGTAGGTATGGGTATTTTGCTGACCCAGTTTCCCGATGATATCGCCAGCACCAATATAGTTATTCGTGGCATAAATAAAACTGCTGATGTTGGTTTCGTCGGAAGCTGAAATTACCGTGTTTAGGCCTGAATCCTGAAGCTTGGGATACAAAACGCGCAGTAAGCTAATCTGCGATGATACATCAAAATGGCAGCCCTCCTGGCCACCCAGGTAGCCCCAATAATTGCTTAGCGATTCGTTAAATGGTTCCAGGGTTTTGAATTCAACGCCAAAGGTGTCTTTGTAATGTTTGCATACTTCCACGAGGTAATCGCAAAACTGACCGTAATAATCAGGTTTTAGGTTGTCAGCGTTCGCTGGGTTGTTTCCGGCAGAACAGCCACTGTATGTCATCCAGTATGGTGGTGAATTGGAGAACGCCTCGAAAATCGCATCGGGCCGTTTTTCTTTAATTTTCAAAAGAATTCTCCGTTGTCCCGCATCGGCGGTCCAGTCATAAGGAGCAGTTTCCGATAGTTTAAAACCCGGCATCTCTGCACGTACGCCTTTCCCGCTGGCCATATGGCCCGGATGTCCGGGGGTTGAATAGTGTGAAGGATCGTCGCCACCGCCAATGTTGTAGCGGAAAATGTTCATATTCAATTTGTCGGGTGAAGTGATCAAGTCGACGATTTGATCGATTTTTTGTTCGTCCTGCCATTGTCCAATCATGTGGGCCCACCAACAAAGCGAAGAGCCCCATCCTTCAATAGTTTGGTACTCCCGGGTTGGATCAGGTTTTACGTCAATGGTGTTTTGGCCGAATGAGAAGTTAATAGCCAATAATAGAATTGCAAATAGGCATAGAAAGTGCTTAGTCATGAGTAGTAGGAATGAGTTAAAGGAACAAAATTAACCAAATTCTGATGGGTGTCAAGTCGTTTGGAAATCATTCGAAAGGCTTTTCTTCTCTATGTTTCTTTTTTGCCAGAATGCATTCATTTATTAATCGAATTTTACTTATCCCGTTACATTTTGATCCATTCTCTGTGCTGTTTCTAGTGTTTCAAAGGGCGCACCAAAAATCAAAAGTCTACCTTTAGAATGTTGCAAATTTTTGATTATTCAAACCGATTTCTGGTTTCTAAATTGTTTCCTGGTTGTTTTTCGTCCATTTTGTTGGCCCCAATTAATTTTTCAGATAGGAAACCCGCCTGGGGGCTGTCTGCATGATAAAATAAATGAGTTCTTCCGTGCTGCTATCCATTGCGCCGCCAACCATTTTTTTGTAATTGATTAGTAGCTGGTCGTCAATTCCATTGTGTATAAATAAATTAAGGGTTGCCCGAATGGTTTTTGCCCGGGAGCTAACAAGTCGCCCCAAGGTAGTTGTTGTTTCTTCCGACGCTGGATTGCTGATTTCAAAATTCCCGGAAATTAGGGCGTCAACGCCTAATTTTTCAGCAATTTCCTTTGGGCGATGCTCATTCATATTATCCAAATTGATGTTGTACTTTTTCAACAGTGCGTTTGTGGTGTTAATATCCTGAACCTGTACGCGTAATTTACCTCGTTGTTGCTTTTTAAGGAACCACGAATACATGGCTCTTTGCACACTTTCACTCCCGGAATTTCCCATGCCTGTTATTTGCTTTGAGCTGATGTCTTTCGTTTGACTGGCAGAAGTTGATGCGATTGTTTTAAACGGTACGATAGCAATGATGTGGTGGGCTTTTGAGATTTTATCAAAATCGGGATTTTCGTAAAGGTTGGGTTGTGCATAAATTGTAACGGAAAGTAAGCAGATTGAAATTACGAACGTTAATTTTTGCATAGTAGGTTGTGTTTAAGTTAACGATCAACAATGGGAATCTTCTGGCTATTGTTAGCTACTATATAAATATACAGCAATTTCCAAGATTCTGACAAATAATTGATTATTGAAATTGTGGTTGTATTGCTGAGAGAACAGTAAGCAAACTTTATAGGGCAGTTTAAAATTGATGGAAACTCACTCTTAATTTGAAGTAAGGTTGGAGAGGCAGGACGCAGGATTTCAGGGGACTCGTTGATTATTCTCTGTCAGATTTCTTTATCACATGTGAATTAAGCCAGCGAGATATTCAGAAAGGTGGAAGGCACCCAAATTCATCTTTATTTTGACAAAATAGAGCAACTGATAGTTGTTTTATTTGCACAACCTTATGGTTTCTATGTGCTAGAACCTGCCGATTATGGCTTGGGAAATATTCTGCCAAAGGGAGCTGCCCCCAAGATTACCCTCATTCGGGCAACATATTTTACATGGTATTTGTTGTTAACTAATAATATCATGTAAAGTACCTATTTCAAATCCAAATTACATATCAGAAGAGGCGTTGATCAGTCGGTTGAAAGAGTGCGACAAGTCAGCTTTGGAATATCTTTACGACCATTACAGTTCTGCTCTGTATGGTACGATCTTGTCCATTGTACACATCGAAGAACTGGCGCAAGAAGTGCTTCATGATACCTTTCTTAAAATTTGGCGTAATTTTCATACTTATGAACCCGGCAAGGGCAGGCTGTTCACCTGGATGATCAACGTGGCCAGGAATATGGCGATCGATAAGCTACGCTCAAAAGAAATTAAGAATGAGAAAAAAACCGATCAGGTATCCAATAACGTACATACAATAGATCGTGTTACTTTTGATACTACCTCTGTCGATGGCATCGGCATCAAAGAAGTGGTAAAAAAATTAAATAAAGATTATCAATTAATTGTAGAACTCATGTATTTTAGGGGCTATACCCAATCAGAGATTTCACAGGAATACAACATCCCGTTGGGAACGGTGAAAACCAGGACCCGTGCGGCACTAAAAGAACTAAGGAAAATATTACAGTGAACGTTCAGGAATACATATTGTCAGGTATTTTGGAAGCATACGTGCTCGATCAGCTTTCTGAAAATGAGCGGTCGGAAGTGCAACTCATGGCGCAAACCTATCCTGAAGTCAAGGACGAGATTGAAGCCATCGAGGACGCTTTACATCTGTTTGCGGAGAAGACAGCGGTGACGCCCCCTCAATCTTTAAAAGCAAAGCTTTTTGACGAGCTGAATGAGGAGTCTGCTTCTGTGGAAGAAGAAAAGACGATCGGAGTTCCGAAGAAGAAGGATCGTTCATTCTACCGCTTTTTTTCGATTGCCGCCAGTGTGGCTGCCATCGTTGCTATATTCTTCAGTGTTTATTACTATCGGGAATGGAAAACGGCCCAATCAAAATATACTGATCTGTTAGCGCAGAATCAGGAAATGGCACAACAGTTTAACCTGACCAAACAAAAAATGGATCAGTACCATGATCAGATTCAGTTCCTCACACAACCAGGCGTGGAAACGGTTGCGATGAAAGGACT
>DATFMO010000681.1:0-6106 GCA_035266925.1 Sunxiuqinia sp.
CCAACCTTCGCATGAATGACTGGCAGTTCAGCTGGAAAATCGAAATCCACCCCGGCATCCACCACTTTCAGCTCAATGCCATTTTGCCGACAGAACACATTGATGGCGGCTCCGCCCGAACAAAAATTCATCACCATTTGCCAGGTCACTTCTTTAGGGTACGGACTGACACCTTCATCTGCCAAACCATGATCGGCGGTAAAAACCAGGATCGTCGGTTTTTCCAGTTTTGGTGAAAGGGTATTCTGGATCAGCCCCAGTTGCAGGGCAATTGCCTCCAGTTGCCCCAGAGCCCCGGTTGGTTTCGTTTTTTTATCGATTTTGTGTTGAAGTTGTTGTTTTAAATTCGGTTTCATAACAGTTATATTTTTATCTCCTGCAAAATCAATTTGTGGGAATGCAAGTTTTCATTTAATTACCCTTTTATCTTCAACGGAATGCCGGCAACCATCAAATAAACGGTGTCGGCTTGTTTGGCGATGAACTGGTTCATCCAGCCTTGCAAGTCGGCAAATTTCCGGGCCATTTCATTTTCGGGGTGAACGCCCATTCCCAGCTCGTTGCTCACCACAATCAGCTCCATGTCCTGTGCAACGAACGCTGACCATTCAACTTTAGCAGCTTCCAGCGCTTCTTCCAAGTGATAGTTGCGGTCGTGAAAAAAGTTGGTCAGCCACAGGGTGACGCAATCCAACACAACAGTTTTGCCGCTGAAATCATGCTTCGAAAGCTCTTTTTCCTCTTCTACGGTTTGCCAGCGTTCATCGCGATCAGCCTGATGCCGTTTCACGCGGCTGGCAAAATCGTCATCCCAAATGCGGGCTGTTGCCAAGTAAACGGGGTGGTCGGAATGCACCTCAGCCAATCGCTGCGCAAAGCTGCTTTTACCTGATCGGGCACCGCCTGTTATGAGTGTGATTTTCGCCATACTTTAAAAAAAAATCCAAATTCCAAATTCCAATCCGCCAGCTGGCAGACAAATTCCAAATTGGCAGAAAGCTTACTTTTAACTCCCTTCAAATCTAAAAGAAAGCAAGAGGCCAACTGCTAGCAGCCGCCTCCTGCCATTACAACTAACTGATTTTCTTAACAAGTTGCATTTTATTTACTGTAGAAAGATAGCCATGGTTGGAGAAGCACCAACCGTTTTCTGCCCTTGCAATTCGCCTGCCGAGTTGTAAATCTTCATCAGTCCGGCACCGGTCACGCTTTCACCCGAAAACACATAAATATCGTTGTTCGATGGATTCACGGCGAGTCCTTTTGCCCCCGATATTCCCGTAATCAGGTTTTCCGAAGCAAAGGTTTTACTTGCTACATCAAATACGGAAATTGCTCCCTCTGACGCTAGAGTAGTCACATAAATTTTAGACATATCATTATTTGCAGCCATGATTGACGCATATTCGTAGCTAATATCGGCAAGCGGATATGTCGCCTCCAAATTATCATCAATTGTATTGATGTAACCCAGACCAGTGTTGTCTGATGGATCAGACCAGGTGTTAATAAGCGAAACGTACAAATTGCCGCCGTTATCTTTCAAAAAATAAGAAGTCACAGCAGGCATAGCAATATATGAAACAGCGTCATTGCTTAAATTGATGACGGCCACACTGTCTCTATAGTTCAGAGCCGCGTAGAGTTTTCCATTGGCAATTTCAACACCTAGAGGACCGCCGGGTAGGCTAATTGTATCTTCAACAGTCATCGTTTTGATATTGTATTTGGCAATGTATGAACCTGCCATCAGTTTCCAATCAGGATTGGCTCCCCAACACGAAACATACAAATAGTCACCGTTAGCCACACAGTCATGAGGTTTTGCAATCTTGTCGGTCACTCCGTTTCTAGATTGTTTAAATAATGGATCAACCGTAATAATCTGATCCGGAACATTGCCCATCATAAAAATCTGATCATTGTATGAATATGCAGATTGAATGTAGGAAAGCAGTTCATTGCCATTGTTTTGGTTTTGGTAATAAGAATTGGTCAATGCATCATTGTCATAATCATATCTGGAAATACTGGCTCCACCGCCATTGTAATTTCCAGAATTAATAATGTAGCAACCTTTCACCAACTCACTGGGAAAAGGATCAGGCGTTTCATCTTTTTTACAGGAATTAAGCACAGCCAGTGCAAAAAACAGAATTACGAAATATTTCAAAAACTTTTTCATGAGGATATAATTTGAGTTTTAATTAAGATTCAAATTGGTTGAAACGCTGAGTCGAAAACTTCGTCCCGGCATCGCGTAATAACGTTGATTTTGATAGTCGGTATTCAGCAAATTATTGACGGAAAATGAAAGATTAAACGGTTGTGTTCCAATGCTGATTTGGCGCACCAGTCCGCAATTAGCCAGAAAATACGGATCCAGTTCGTGGCCAAATTCATCGGAGAAACGGCTGCCGGTGTAAACGCCATCCGCATAAATTTTCCACTGCTGGTAATTCAGCATTAAAAAAGCATTGCCCATCTGTTTCGGCACATACATTAACTGGCGATGCGTCACGCCGGTTTCCGAAGCATTTTCGACAGCTTCTGCTGGGTTGTAATTGTAATTCAGTCGAAAATTAATGTTTGTTTCACCAACCCTCCAGCTGGAATTCGATTGAAATTCGATGCCTTTGCTCACCACTTCCATGAGGTTCTGGGCCTGCCACACGCCAAAGTCACGCCATTCAATCCAGTTTTTCACATTCATGTAAAAGGCGTTCAGCTTGATTTCCGATTGAAAATCACCTTGGCAAAACACATAGTTGGCGCCGAGTTCATAACTCATGCCGTCCTCAGGTTTCAGGTTCGGATTGCCCTGCGTTCCCCAGTAGCGATCGTTAAACGTGGGCACCCGGTAGCTCCTGGCAATGTTCGAAGTCAACTTCAATACAGAAACATCGTTGGTTAGCAAACGATATTCAGCCCCCAATGACGGCGTGCATGGAACCGAAAAGTTGGTCACGTATGATTGGCGCAGGTTGAGTGTCAGTTTCAGATGGTGCCACAGCGAATAAAAAGCCGAAAAATAAGCATCCAGATGTTGTTCAAAATCAATCACAGAATCAGAATAGGCATAAACATCAGGCACCATGTATTTGTATTTCACACCGATCTTGTAGCCCAGGTTTGAGTTGAAATCCTGCTGCACTTCCAGCTCCGAAACAAGCCGATCCGTAGCAATTTTCTGCACCGAAATACTATCGTACACCTGCATATCGTGCACATAGCCAACGCCCAAATGATAATTCAACTGGTGTTTGTCATTTTGGTATTCCGACCAAAACCGAATGTGTTTGTTATCTAGTATTTCAGGAGTTTTAAATCGAAGATTAGTCTGCATGTTCGGTTGAATCTGGTGCCAGTCGTGCTCCAGCCAGATCGCTGACTTGATGAACTCGTCTTTCTGAAAACGATAATTCAATTCCTGAATCAATCCCATATTTTCAATGGATGCTCCATGTTGGCGATCGTCCACCGCGCCGGGGTTTTCCACGTCGCCGGTGTATGGATTTTTAAAAGGGAAATCGTTCTTTTTATTGAAGTAAAACAAGCGGGTCACTGATTCTAATTTGCCATTCCCGGCAAACAGTTTGGCACCATAAAGTTGCTGTCCAAATGAACCTTCGGAAATGGTGGCTTTTAATTTAAGGCCATTTGTCCAATTGCTGTTCAATCCCAAATAAATAGCGCCGCCAATGGAGCCGGAACCATTCACAGCCGATGAACTGCCGTATTGCAAATCCACGCCATCAAATAAATAGGATGGGACTGTGGACATATTCGTATGGCCAAGCGTCAACGAGTTCACATTGATGCCTCCAAAGTTCACTGAAGTATGATCAGGAGCAGTTCCCCGCAACCGAATCGTGGACAAACCGCCTGCATCCGTTTTCACATAAATCGGTGTAAACTGCATCAGGATATTATCCAGCCCGCCCTCCGGCGTTAGTTGAAGCTGGTCCGACGGAATGGCTTCCACTTTTGCCCCTGCCTGGTATTTTTTATACGGAGCATAAGTCGCCACCTCCTTCAACAGAATGGTGTCGGAAAGACTACTTTTCTGTGCAAAGAGACTGCCCCCGGAAAGGATTAAAAATCCTGCGATAAAAATAAACCTTCTCATGACTAAAAAATTAGTATGAGCTTAGGATGAAGATTGTGAAGAATACGCGATTATTATTCACTAGCTTTATTCCCGAAGCTTTTGTTAAATACTCTAAAAGGTTTTGGCAGGTCTTCTGGCTCACCTCTCTTTCTGATGCCTTCCCATTCCGTCGAAACACGGACAGTGGCTGGAGTTTCAGAAAGATCATTCGAGGCTTACAGCTGCGGGTACAGCTCCGGATTCTAACCGGATTCCCTTTTGATCCTGTCCGGCAGTTGCCGGATCGTGGAACCAAATCCGCGACAAATGTAGGAATAAATTTGATTGGGATGGGGATTTTTTCTGACTATTTAAAAAGCTTGAGATAGTTTTCAAATGAATACATTCGACCTCGTTGGGCGCCGGTTACCTCTTTAAGAATCCCAATCCTTTCCAGTTCCGAAATAAGTTTATAGGCGGAAGGCATTGTAATCTCGGCTATTTGGCTCACTTTTTCTGTGTTGACCAGAGGTCTTTGATACAAATAGTTGGTAATTTTTTGAGCATTGGCTGCCCGGCTTCCCAAACGTTGAATCTTGATGTCATTTTGCCTCTGTAGTTGCAAAATATTATCGAAGGTAGAAATCCCTTTTTTAGCCGTTTCAATGATTCCGACCAGAAAAAACTTAAACCATTGGGCGATATCATTTTTCTCCCGAACGTTCATTAAATTATCATAATAGATAGATCGATGGCTTTCCATAAATTCTGAAAGATAAAGAATTGGCCGTTTAAGAATCCCTTTACTCACAAGGTAAAGTGGAATTAGCAAACGTCCAACACGCCCGTTCCCATCAAGAAATGGGTGTACTGTTTCAAATTGATAATGAACCAAAGCAATTTTTAAAAGTTCAGGAAAGAAAACATTTTCATTGTGGACAAATTTCTCCATATCGCTCATCAATTCAGGTACGGTTGTATGCACAGGAGGAATGAACAAAGCATCATTAATTGTAGCCCCGCCAATCCAGTTTTGGCTTTTTCTGAATTCGCCTGGCTGTTTCTTGTCGCCACGAACCCCCTGTAAAAGAACCTTGTGTGTATCACAAATCAATCTTGATGATAAAGGTAGGTGTTCCAATAACTTTATGGCAAATTCCATGGCCTTGGTGTAATTCTGAACCTCTTCCCAATCATCGCGTTTATCAAGTGGAATATCCTCCCTTTCCAATAGAGCTTCTTCCATGTTGGTCTGGGTTCCTTCTATTTTACTGCTTTGTGTAGCTTCTTTCAGAACGTGCATGCTGATGAATAAATCAATATTAGGAATATAGTTCGAATACATATCCAGCCTTCCTAATTCGCGATCTGCCTGACTCAGCAATTTTATTACCTCCATATTCTCAAGTTGCCATTGTCTGTTAATAAAAGTCGGCTGAAAACTTTTGTAATAGCCTTGATTGACATATTTGCCCGAACTAAACTGTTTCATGAGATTAGATTTTCTTAAGCAAATGTATTCCTTATTTAAGATTTCACCAAATTTCTTTAATAATCGGGTTCCTTATTTAAATTTTTTCCAGCTTTCTTTAATAATAGAATCGATTATTAAAGTTTCTACCGGTTTTCTTAAATAAAGCCTGTAGTTTTTAAAGCTAAAAGCAAATTTTTTGAAATAGGAAAATACTTCCTCAACATGACGGAGATTCCGAAACGATCGCGATAGCTATCGCGACGGAATGACATGGAAAATTGCTGGTTGCAGTACTTTGTCTATGAATTCTTCTTCAACGTCTTTTCGCTGACCAAAAACACCACCGGCTTTTTGGAATAGGGATTGATTTGCGTGACGACTGGTGTGCGATAGACTTTTTCGAGGGTGTCGAATGTCAGCACCTCTTCAGGAGTTCCTTGGGTGAAGATCCGCCCGTGGTTGATCAAAACCAAGTGGTCGCAATATTCAGAAGCCAGGTTCAGGTCGTGGATGACCATCAGCACGGTCAGTCCCATTTCCTG
>DATFMO010000682.1:0-3829 GCA_035266925.1 Sunxiuqinia sp.
ACTTCTTTTGAAATCAACCAATTGACAAAGGCTCAAATCCAATTTGGAGAGACGATGACCGCTACAAAGGTTCAAAAGCATGAAGATTTACCAAGCATTTTCAGGCTCCAACGACCACGGTAAAGAACTCTTCCTCTTGTAAATATTTTTGAGCAAGTTGTTGCAATCGGACAGCATCAATGCGGCTCACCGTTTCGTAATAATCCTGGTAAAAGGCATGATCCAAGCCAAAATCATTCACGCCACGAAAAGCCTGAGCCTGCGCAAATGGACCATCGAAATCGCGAATGAACTCACCCAACAAATACTTGCGTACGCGTTCGAGTTCAACTTCAGGGATCAACTCATCACGGAGGCGGGCCAGCTCTTTAAATACTTCACTGATGGTATCTTCGACATAGGAATTTGCCGTTTCTGTAGCAATGACGAAATAGCCCGCATCCCGGAAGCTGATTAGTGATGAGCCAATGCCATACGTATAACCTTTCTCCTCGCGAATATTGGTCATCAGGCGCGAACTGAAAAAGCCGCCCAAAATGGAATTGAGCACTTCCAAACCATGATAGTCCGGATGACCTTTGGGGATGCCCAGACGCCCGATACGAATCGCCGACTGAATCACCTCTTTCTTGGTCACCCGGTGAATCTTTTCGGTAGAAGTTTCCAGCTTAAAAGATTGGTTTGCCACCTTCTCTCCTTCCCAATCATTTCCCCCAAAATATTGGTTCAGCAATTGCTTCAACCCGGCATCCAGTTTGCCTGCTGCCAGAATGCGACAGTTCCCAGCATGATAGAATTTCTTGTAAAAATCGAGCAGATCTTCTTTATTAATGGCATCAAAATCGGCTGCTTTCACCGTTTGTGCATACGGATGATCCTTGCCAAACAGGACTTCCGAGAATTTCTTTTGGCAAAGGACCTTCACCTTTTCATTTTCCAGTAAAAAGCGTTGGCGACGTCGGTTCACCAATGTTTCAAATTCGTGTTGCTGAAAAATAGTACGCTTGATCAAATCTTCAACAACAGGCATCAGATGAGGCAGATGTTTGTTCAAACTAATCATGCTGATGAGACCAAAATGCTGATCAGCAGCAAACTGAATGTAGGCACCCCGAAAATCGAAAACTTCCGCGATCTGTGCACCCGAGTAATTTTCACTGCCTTCCTGCAACATGGCATTAGCAAAAGCCGCTTGCAAGGGCTTCGATTCTTCCCAAAGTCCCGCCTCAAAAATAAAATCCAGCCGGGTGACTTCTTGTGTACCGGCCTGTAATAAATGCAGTGGAATTCCATTATCCAGCGTGTTATCTTCAGGGAGCAACATATCGGGTTGCATCAGTGCTTGAATATGAGGTTGTTTAGTTCGATCTATCATTTTTTGCGAGGTAATTCAGTTGTGAACAATTCGTTGTTTGAAAAAGCTTTTGAGTCATCTGCATCAGGTCTGCACTGCTGATTGATCGGTAAAAGTCTAATTGTTCGTTGACCAGTTCTGCCCGATCGATATCTTCAAATGATGCCAGTTCCTGTGCCATACTGAGGTAGTTCATCTGAGCATACACCAAGTTCGCTTCCAGCTTGTTTTTCACTTTTTCAAGCTCCACAGCGGGCACTAACTCTTGTTGCATTCGTGACAATTCCTTCCAGATGGCGATTTTGGCTTGCTCAATAGTGACACCGCCAGCCAATTTCCCCGACACAATAAAAAGCCCCGGATCGTGGTCGCCTGACACATAAGCATCGAGCTCCACAAACAACTTCTGCTCTTTGATCAACTTTTGATACATGCGCGATGAATTGCCATTGGACAACACATCCGAAATCAGGTCACACACATAATAGTCGCGATGCCGGCGATCGGGCATGTGAAAGGCCAGATACAAAGCTGTGTCCGGAACATCGCGTTCGACGGTTTTCTCACGAAATGACTTTTGCTCCGGCTCCTGCGGAATAGATGCCTTGTTGACATTCCGGTTCGGTATTGGCCCAAACCATTTCTCAGCCAATAGCAAGGACTGATCAAGATCAATGTTCCCACTCAAAATCAAGGCGGCATTATCAGGTGTGTAAAAGTTGTAAAAGAAGCTTTTCACTTCCGTCAGGCTGGCATCCTCGATATGGCTGATTTCTTTGCCTATCGTTTGCCAGCGGTATGGATGAACTTCATATGCCAACTCGCGTAAAAGCGGCCACACATCACCATAGGGCTGATTAAGATTCCGTTGCTTAAATTCTTCAATTACTACATTCCGCTGCACATTCAGGCTTTCTTCGGAAAAATCCAGCTCCAGCATCCGATCCGATTCCAGCCAAAAACCAATCTCCAGGTTGTCCTTGGGAACGGTCAGGTAATAATTGGTGTAATCGTTGGTGGTGTAGGCATTGTTTTCTCCTCCGGCTTCCTGCAAAGCCCGGTCATAATCAGGAATGTTTTTTGAGCCGCCAAACATTAAATGCTCAAACAAGTGTGCGAACCCAGTCCGCTCAGGGTTTTCATTTTTCGCCCCTACATGATAACAAACATCCAATGCCACCATTGGCGTTGAATAGTCAGGGTATAAAATAAGTTGAAGTCCGTTTGCGAGTTCTTGTCGATAGAATTTGACCATGTAGTTGAGCTCTATAAATTTTGTTTTTTTGATTCTCCCTGGATTGATTTTCACTATTCACCTCATCCCTAAAGGAAGCAACGAAAATCAATTTGCACCGTTCAGGGACGGGGTAAAACAAATTGATTTTTGACCAGGTATGATTCAAAAGAAAATATTGACTTTTTTACAATCTTTTAAAATGAAAAGTTAGCACTTTCAACAAGTTCCCGACGCACTTGTTCATATTCGGCGAGCAGCCTGGTCATGATCCCGGCGACTGTTGGAATATCGCCCAACTGCGCTGCCACCTGGCCAATTTCCAACTCTCCTTCATCGAGATCGCCTTCAAACATACCTTTCTTGGCACGACCACGCCCTAGCAGCTGTTTCAACTCGTCGATTGAAGCACCACGCAATTCAGCTTCATTCACCTGGTTGAAAAACTGATTCTTGATTAAACGCACCGGTGCCAGCTGTTTCAAAGAGAGTTTGGTGGTACCCTCTCCCAATTCTGTGATCAACTGTTTGAACTTTTCATGCGCGGATGATTCCTGTGAAACAGCAAACCGAGAACCGATCTGCACACCATCAGCTCCCAGCGCCATGGCTGCCAACATCGCTCGCCCGCTGCCAATGCCACCGGCTGCCATCAACGGCAAGTTGGTTGCTTTACGAACTATTGGGATCAAATTCATCGTGGTCGTTTCTTCACGGCCATTGTGACCTCCGGCTTCAAAACCTTCAGCCACGATTGCATCCACACTAGCATCTTCACACTTCTTTGCAAAAAAGGCACTGGACACTACGTGCACGACTGTAATTCCGCGTTCCTGCAACCAGCCGGTCCATTTCTTCGGACTTCCTGCCGAAGTGAAAACAATGGGCACTTGTTCCTCAGCGATGATTTCCATGATTTCTTCAATTTGCGGATACATCAGAGGTACATTCACTCCAAATGGCTTGTCGGTCGCCTTTTTTGCTTTTTGAACATGTTCCAACAAGGTTTCCGGGTGCATCGATCCTGAACCAATCAGGCCCAGTCCTCCATTGTTGCTGACAGCTGTGGCCAGCTTCCAACCACTGCACCAAACCATTCCGGCCTGGATGATTGGGTATTTGATTCCAAAGAGTTCTGCAATTCGATTTGTCATGGCGTATTTATTTTAACCGCAAAGTCGCTGAGACGCAAAGGAACGACAAAAATGGCATTTTGTCGTCGGACATTCAAACCTCGACAC